>NZ_JBSFNQ010000016.1:0-113855 GCF_053981115.1 Streptomyces sp. NPDC003691
GGCGGCTCCGCCGGAGTGGCCTGGCTGGAGAAGCGGGCCCGCCGGAACGTCTTCCCCGAGCTGTGGACGGCGCGCAGCCATGTCTGAGATCTCCGAAGAGGCTGTGGCGGTACGAGAAGCCGCACTCGGCGTTGCTGAGGGTGACGGTCTCGCCGCGGTGCCGGTCGTAAGCGACGACCTCGGTGACGGTGCTGGCGACCTCCTGGCCGTACGCGCCGACGTTCTGGACCGGGGTGGCCCCGGCGGAGCCCGGAATGCCCGCCAGGCACTCGATACCGGCCAGCCCGGCGGCCACGGTCCGGGCGACCGCGTCGGTCCACACCTCGCCGGCCGCGAGTTCGAGGGCGGTGCCGTCGAGCCGGAATCCGGTGGTGGCGATCCGCAGGGCGGTGCCGTCGAACCCCTTGTCGCCGATGACCAGATTGCTGCCGCCGCCGATCAGGAGCAGGGGCGTCCCGGCGCTGTCCGCCTCGCGCACCGCGGCGACCACCTCGTCGTCGGTGGTCGCCGTGAGAAGCCGGGTGGCGGGACCGCCGAGCCGGAAGGTGGTCAGGGGGGCGAGGGGGGCATCGTGAAGTTCCTGCACGCGGACAAGGGTACGGAACGGGGGCCGGGGCGCCGCGCCGCCGGGCTCAGACCGCGGTCCGCGCCCGTTCGCGGGCCGCCGCGTCCTTCTCGGCTTCTGCCTCCGTCTCCGCGTCCGTCTCGGCTTCCGTCTCGGCTTCCGTCTTCGGGACGGGGGCCGCGGCGCCCCGGCCGCCCGGGATCAGCAGCGCGGTGGCCGCCGCGACGGCCACCACCCCCGCGCCGATCCACAGCGCCGGGACGATGCCGTCCACGAACATCCGGGGCGACCCGTAGCCGCCGCGGGCCGCGAATACCGCGCCCAGGACGGCGATCCCCAGCGCGCCGCCGACCTCTCGCAGCGCGTTGTTGGCGCCGGACGCCATGCCCTGCTCGGCGGGACCGACGCTGGACATCACCACACTGGCGGCGGGCGCGAAGAAGAGCGCCATGCCGATCCCGCTGACGATCAGCGCGGGGAGCTGGGCCGGGTAGCTCACTCCGGGCTCCAGGACCAGGGCGTACAGCCCGAGCCCGAGCGCCTGGAGGGCGAGTCCGGCGGCGACCACGGGCCGGCCGCCGATCCGGTCGGAGAGGATGCCCGCCAGGGGTGCGACGAGCAGCGGCATCGCGGTCCACGGCAGCATCCGGAGCCCGGCCTCGGTCGGCGAGTAGCCGACGACGCCCTGGAGGAACTGGCTGAGCAGGAAGATGGAACCGAACATCCCCAGGTACATCAGGGCGGACGCCGCGTTGATCCCGGCGAAGCCGCGGTCGCGGAAGAGCCGCATGGGGAGGATGGGGTGGGCGGCGGCCGTGCCGTGCCGGACGAAGGCGGCGAGCAGCAGGGTGCCGGCGGTCAGGGAGCCCAGGACGGGGAGGCTGGTCCAGCCGTCCGTATGACCGTTGATCAGTCCGTAGACGATGCCGAAGAGGCCGCCGCTGGCGAGGAGCGTGCCGACGGCGTCGAGCCGGGCGTCCGGCGCGTAGGACTCGGCCAGCCGGAGCCGGGCGAGCACCAGCAGCGCGACTCCGACGGGGACGTTCAGCCAGAAGATCCACTGCCAGGAGAGATGCTCGGTGAGGGCACCGCCGACGAGGGGGCCGCCGGCGACGGCGAGGCCGTTGGCGGCGCCGAAGATGCCGAGCATGGCGCCGCGGCGGGCCGGGGGCACCGCGGCGGTCAGCAGGGTCATGGTGAGGGGCATCATCACGGCCCCGCCGACGCCCTGGAGGGCGCGGGCCGCGATCAGGGCGCCGATGCCGGAGGCGAGGGCGGCGGCGGCCGACGCGGCGGTGAAGACGGCGAGGCCCGCCATGAAGAGCCGGCGCCGTCCGAAGCGGTCGCCGAGCGCGGCGCCGAAGAGCAGCAGTACGGCGAAGGTGAGGGTGTAGGCGCTCACGGTCCATTCGAGTTCGGCGAGTCCGCCGCCGAGGTCGGCACGGATGGCGGGCAGCGCCGTGGTGACGACGAGATTGTCCAGCGAGGCCATGAATCCGGCGGTGCAGGTGATCAGCAGGGTCCAGCCGGCCCCGCCCCGCGCGCCGCCGACCGGGGCACCGCCGGCCCGGGCGGTGTGCCGGTGGGGGTTCCGGGCCTGCCGGACGCTCCGGCCCGGGTGGTCCCGGTGGTCGGTGTGGTCGGGGTGCCTGCGCGGGCCCCGGCCGGTCCGGCCGCGGCGCCCGTCCGACGGGTCGTGGTGCTGTGTGTGCGCCGTGTGCTTCACGGTCGCCCCCCTACTTTCCGTTCGGCGAGGTGCCCCTCGCAGTTTTATTAGTAATTGCTCACTAACTTTTTGGCTCATGGATCGCCCCGGACCGGCACACCGGCGGAGGGGAGCCCTCCGCGCCCCTCCCCCGCCCGGCTACTCCCCGGCGGAGCCGGGCCGCATGGCGAAGTAGTCGCGCCAGACCCGGTGGTCGCCGGGGAAGCCCATGGCCACCAGGACGTTGATCAGCATTCCGTAGCTCATAAACCGGCCGACGACCTCTCCGTCGCCGCCCAGGGCGCCGCTCGCCAGATCCCAGATCTCCAGCCAGCTCCGCCGTACGGTCTCACCGAACTCGGTGTCGCCCGCGGCCTCCGCGGTCGCCACCGCCACATAGACCTGCATCTGCATCAGCAGCTTCTCGCGGTCGCCGATCAGCCGGAAGTACGCGGCGGCCATCACGCTCTCGGGGTCGCCGTCGGGCGACTCCTCCAGGGCGTCGGCGAAGACCGCGGCCATGTCCTCCATGCAGCGCCGGGTGGCGGCGAGGAACAGCTCCCGCTTGTTCTTGTACAGCCGGAAGAGATACGGCTGGGAGACCCCGACCCGCCGGGCGATCGCCTCGGTCGACGTGCCGTTGTACCCGCCGGTGGCGAACTCGGTGATCGCCGCCCTGACGACGCTCTCGCGCCGCTCCTCCGCGCTCATCCTGACCATGGAGAGAAAGTTAGTGACCTATTACTAACTCGTCAACCCCTGGCATGCACCGGGTTCCGTGCGGAGCCCGTACGGCGTCCGTACGGGCTCGGGCTCCGTCCCGCACGGCGGAGCGGCGGCCGGGCATACGCGAGGGGCGCCCTTCCTGAGGAGAGCGCCCCTCGCCCTGCCGACGGCCGTATCCGCTCCCGCCCCGGACGGGGCCGGAGCGAACCCACTCGAATCGAATCGAATCGAATCGCCCCGGCTCGGCTCGGCTCGGCTCAGGCCAGCCTGACGACCGCGCGGGCCATGCCCAGAACCTTGTTCCCGTCGCTGACCACGGTCAGGTCGACCCGGACCGCGTTCTCCTCCAGCAGGGCCCCGACCTTCCCGGCGACCTCGATCAGCGCGCCCTTCTCGTCGTTGGGCACCACGACCGGCTTGGTGAACCGGACCGAGTAGTCCACGACCGCGCCCGGATCCCCGGCCCAGTCCGTCACTACGCGGATCGCCTCGGCCATGGTGAACATTCCGTGGGCGATCACATCCGGGAGCCCGACCTCGCGGGCGAACTTCTCGTTCCAGTGGATCGGGTTGAAGTCGCCGGACGCGCCCGCGTACTGCACCAGCACCGCCCGGTCCACCGGGAAGGTACGGGCCGGCAGTTCGGTTCCGACCTCGACGTCCGCAAAGGAGATCTTCGCCGCCATCACGCCTCCTCGGCGCCGCGCGCCACCAGCTTGGTCCACGCGGTCACCACGTGCTCACCCGCCGCGTCGTGCACCTCGCCGCGGATGTCGAGCACCTCGTTGCCCGCCATGGACTTGATGCTCTCGATCGTGGAGACGACGGAGAGCCGGTCCCCGGCCCGTACCGGCCTGGTGTACGCGAACCGCTGCGCTCCGTGCACCACACGGCTGTAGTCGAGACCGAGCTGCGGGTCGCGCACCACCTCGCCCGCGGCCCGGTAGGTGATCGCGAAGGCGAAGGTCGGCGGGGCGATCACATCGGCGTGGCCGAGCGCCCGGGCGGCCTCCGGATCCGTGTACACGGGATTGGCGTCCCCGACGGCGTCCGCGAATTCGCGGATCTTTTCCCGGCCGACCTCATAGGGCGGGGTGGGGGGATAACTCCGCCCCACGAAGGACTGGTCGAGCGCCATCGGCTGGCTCTCCCTCCTGAAAGGATCTGCCGCGAATGATCGTGCAGCCGCCGGCCGCGGCAGTCGGCCGCCGGCGGTCCAAT
Organism: Streptomyces sp. NPDC003691; assembly: GCF_053981115.1. Lineage (NCBI taxonomy): Bacteria > Bacillati > Actinomycetota > Actinomycetes > Kitasatosporales > Streptomycetaceae > Streptomyces > Streptomyces sp. NPDC003691. The sequence continues at coordinate 4,218 of NZ_JBSFNQ010000016.1, forward strand.
GATCGCGCCCCGTTCCGGGCCCGGCGGCGCGGGGGTGTTCCGCACGCACCCGCCGGATTCCCGGCACACGCTTCTCCGGGTTTCTCCGGCACGCGATGATCAAAAACGACACGAGGCCGCCCCCGGACGGGGACGGCCTCGTGTACGAGCCTGGTTCAGCGCGTTTCGCGGTGCGCCGTGTGCGAGTTGCAGCGCGGGCAGTGCTTCTTCATCTCCAGTCGGTCCGGGTTGTTGCGCCGGTTCTTCTTGGTGATGTAGTTCCGCTCCTTGCACTCCACGCAGGCCAGCGTGATCTTCGGGCGGACGTCGGTGGCAGCCACGTGAGTGCTCCTTGGACGGATGGGCAGTTATTACAAACGCATGAAAGAGTAGCCGATCGAAGGACCAAACCCGCAATCGGCTACTTTCTGTAGCGGTGACCGGACTTGAACCGGTGACACAGCGATTATGAGCCGCTTGCTCTACCGACTGAGCTACACCGCTTCGATACCGGATTCCCCCACCCTGCGGGTGAGGGTCTCCGACATCAGAGCCCCAATACGGAATCGAACCGTAGACCTTCTCCTTACCATGGAGACGCTCTACCGACTGAGCTATTGGGGCGAGCGATGAAGACATTACACGGTCGGTCGCCGTTCACCCAAATCCGTTTCGCCACCCCGTCCGCGCGCCGGTTCCGGATCATGCGCCGTCCCCTGCCGCACGGGCGCCGCGGGCGCCGCCGGACGCCGTTTTCCGGGCGCGCCGCACCCCTGGGAACAGCCGCCCGAGCCCCCCGAAACGGCCTTCCCGCGGGCCCGCGCACGCCTTGCCGTGCCGCCCGGCAGCAGGGCCGGGCGGCAGGCCCTGCCGCCCCGGCACCCCACCGTGCCGGGCGCGCCGGCCGGGCCCGCGCACCGCGCCACCCCCGTCCCGTAGGCCACACGTGGCCACGCCGGTACGACTATTCCGCTCCTCCTCGAAGCGGGCCCCCGCCGCCCCTAGGCTCGAAGCGCACTGCGTGATCTTCCCTGTGCCCGGCCCGTTCGGCTTCGCCGGTTCCCGCGCCCGGCCCGATCCACAGGAGATCCCCAGGGGCCCGACTTCACCCGCACTGCACAGGAGCGCGCCATGCCCGACAGCCAGCCGCGGCCTCCCGACGGCGCGCCCGCCGACTCCTCCGCCCTGCTGCTCTGCGGCGCCCGGCTCACCGACGGCCGCACGGTCGACGTCCGGCTCGGCGGCGGGCGGATCGAAGCGGTCGGCACGGCCGGCAGCCTCGCGCCGTACTGCGCCCGGGTCGACCTCGGCGGCTATCTGCTGCTGCCCGCGCCCGCCGAACCCCACGGCCACGGCGACACCGCCCTGACCGCCGACGCGCCCGGCCCCGTCTCGTACGAACCCGACGACGTGCAGCGACGGGCCACCGAGGCCGCGCTGCTCCAGCTCGGCCACGGGGCGACGGCCCTCCGCTCCCATGTACGCATCGGGGACGTCCAGGGGCTGGGGCCGCTGGAGGCGGTGCTCCAGGCGCGCCGCTCGCTGCGCGGGCTGACGGATCTGACGGCGGTGGCCGTACCCCGGCTGCTGACCGGGCTCGCGGGCGCGGACGGGCTGGCGATGCTGCGGGACGCGGTCAAGATGGGCGCCGCGGTGGTGGGCGGCTGCCCGGACGCCGATCCGGACCCGGCGGGCTATGTGGAGGCACTGCTGGAGGTCGCCGCCGAACACGGCTGCCCGGTCGATCTGCACACCCGCGGCGACGACCCGGCCCGGCTGGCCCGGCTGGCGGCCATGGCGGGCGGGGTACGGCCCGGGGTGACGATCGCGCCCTGCGCCGGACTCGCCCATCTGCCCCACGAGGTCGCCGCCCGGGCCGCGGACCAGCTGGCGGCGGCCGGGGTCACCGTGGTCTGCCTCCCGCAGGGCGGCTGCGGGGCGATGGAACAGCGGGGCAGCGCCCCCGTCCGGCTGCTGCGGGCGGCCGGGGTGCGGGTGGCGGCGGGCAGCGGGGCGCTGCGGGACGTCTCCAACCCGGTGGGCCGGGGCGATCCGCTGGAGGCGGCCTATCTGCTGGCGTCCCGGGACGGGCTGCGGGCCGAGGACGCGTACACGGCGGTGGCCGCGGCCGCGCGGGAGGCGATGGGCCTGCCCGAGGTCCGGGTGGAAGCGGGCTTCCCCGCCGAGCTGCTGGCGGTGCGCGGGGAACGGATCTCGGGCGTGCTCTCCCTCGCGTACAGCAGGATCGTGATCCACCGGGGCCGGGTGGTGGCCCGCACCAGCGCCGTACGCGAGTACTGCGACTCGGCGGTGGCGGTCGCGCTGGAACTCCCGCGCCAGGGCCGCCCGTAGGGCCGCCCTCGCGCTCCGGACCGACGGCCCCGCTCTCCGGCCGTGGCATACCGACGGCCCCTGCGCGGCGGGGGCGCATTCGGGCGGGACACCCGTGCCGCCGGGCCGGGTTACCGGCCCCTCGGCGGCGGGCGCACGTACTGCCGGCCGCGGGACGGTCACCCGGGGCGGTGACGGGGTGCCCGCGGCCGGGCGGGTGAGGGGCTTCCGGCGTACGGTCGTGTCCATGCGCATTGTGATCGCTGGAGGACACGGTCAGATCGCCCTGCGGCTGGAGCGGCTGCTCTCGGCGGGCGGGCACGAGGCGGTGGGCGTCATCCGCTCCCCGGGGCAGGCCGGCGCCCTGCGGGAGGCCGGCGCCGAACCGGTCGTCCTGGACCTGGAGTCGGCCGGAGTCGACGAGGTGGCCGGGGTGCTGCGGGGCGCCGATGCCGCGGTGTTCGCGGCGGGGGCCGGACCGGGCAGCGGGATCCCCCGCAAGGACACGGTCGACCGCGCCGCCGCCGTGCTCTTCGCGGACGCGGCCGTACGGGCCGGGGTACGCCGCTATGTGGTGGTCTCGTCCATGCGCGCGGACGCCGGACACCCGGGCGACGGCGTGTTCGACGCCTATCTGCGGGCCAAGGGGGCCGCGGACGACGACATCCGGGCCCGGGACGGCCTCGACTGGACGATCCTGCGTCCGGGAGCGCTGACCGACGACGCCGGGACCGGCCTGGTCCGGCTGGCGGCTTCGACGGGTCGGGGGCCGGTGACCCGGGACGATGTCGCGGCGGTCCTCGCGGAACTGCTCGACACCCCGGCGACGGCCGGGCTGACCCTGGAGCTGATCGGCGGCTCGGTGCCGGTCGCCGTTGCCGTACGGGACATCGCGGGCAACTGATCCCGCCCGCTCCCGCCGCCGGCCCCTCTGCCGGGCCCCTCCGCACGGGTCCGCTCACGGGCCCGGCCCGGGCCGCGCGGCACACCGGGTCCGGGTCCACAGATCACCCGCTCCGTCCGCTCACGGGCCGTGGGCGATGAGTCCACGGCCCCCGGGAGGTCCACCCTTCATGAACTCCGACACCAACACCCCCGCCGGGCCCGGATTCCGGCCCGAGATCACCGACCGCCCGGAGCGCGGCTACGCCGCCGTCCGCGGTTCGGTGCGCATGGACCACTTCGCGGTGATCGCCGACCGCCTCGGGGAGGTCATCGGCTGGGCGGCCGCGCAGGGCGCCGAGTTCGCCGGGGCGCCCTTCTTCCGCTTCCGTACGGTCGACATGGCCGGGGAATCCGATGTCGAGGCCGGTATCCCGCTCGCCTCCTTGGTGACCCCCGAGGGCGACATCCGGACCGGCACCCTCCCCGCGGGCCGGTACGCCACCGTCGTCCACACGGGCCACCCCGACCGCCTCTTCGACACCATCACCGCCCTGCGCGCCTGGGCCGACCGCGAGGGCCTGACCTGGGACATGACCCCGCTGGAGGGCGGCGCGGAGCGCTGGGGCTGCCGGCTGGAGTCCTATCTCACCGATCCGCGGGTGGAGCCCGACATGGACAAGTGGCAGATCGAACTCTCCTTCCGCCTGGCAGCCACCCCCTCGCCCTGACCAGCAGAAACGCAAGCACCCCCGTCCGGAAAAACCGAACGGGGGTGCTTCTTCACGTGGCGGCGCCAGGATTCGAACCTGGGTAGGCTAAGCCGACGGATTTACAGTCCGCTCCCATTGGCCACTCGGGCACACCGCCATGGGAATCGCCGACTCTCCGGAGAGAACCGTGGAAGACCGCTGTCGTGCGGTGTTCCGTTGCGACGTCGTAAACGATACCCGATGCGCGGGGGTGCTCCGCCACCGGATTGATCAGTCGTCGGGGCGGGGGCAGCCCGTAGGCTTGCCCGCGTGGTCCGGGAGCCGGGCCGCGTGATTCCGCATCTCGATACAAGGAGCCACAGCACATGGCCGACTCCAGTTTCGACATCGTCTCGAAGGTCGAGCGGCAGGAGGTCGACAACGCCCTCAACCAGGCCGCCAAGGAGATCTCCCAGCGCTACGACTTCAAGAATGTCGGAGCGTCCATCTCCTGGTCGGGCGAGAAGATCCTGATGCAGGCGAACTCGGAGGAGCGGGTCTCCGCGATCCTCGATGTGTTCCAGTCGAAGCTGATCAAGCGGGGTATCTCGCTGAAGTCGCTGGACGCGGGCGAGCCCCAGCTGTCGGGCAAGGAGTACAAGATCTTCGCGTCCATCGAGGAGGGCATCAGCCAGGAGAACGCGAAGAAGGTCGCGAAGATCATCCGCGATGAGGGCCCGAAGGGCATCAAGGCGCAGGTGCAGGGCGACGAGTTGCGGGTCAGCTCGAAGAGCCGGGACGACCTCCAGGCCGTGATCGCGCTGCTCAAGGGCCAGGACTTCGAGTTCGCGCTCCAGTTCGTCAACTACCGCTGAACCGCCCGGCCGGGGCGTCCGGCCGCCGGGAGGCCGTCCGCCCCGACCTGCCGGGGCGGACGCCGGACACGGCTTGTACGGGCGGGCTCCGGCGGCGGGAGACGGGTGGCGCGGGGCCTCCGGCGTGATGTCCGAATCCCGCCAGCACGCTGCGCCGGGGAGGCGCAGACTCGGAGACGTACAGCAGTCATGGACACTCCGAGGAGAGGACCGAACCATGGTCGTCACCACCACGGCCGCCGCACCGTCCGCCGGCGCGGCCACGACCGTTCCCAGGGTCTGGACGACCGTCGCCGGGCCGCTCGGCGAGATGCTGCTGGTCGGTGTGGAGTCCGCCGGTGCGCCCGGGGGGACCGCGCTGGTCTCGCTCTCCCTGCCGGGGCAGAAGGGGGCCTCGACCGTACGGGAGGGCTGGCGGCACGAGCCGGCCGCCTTTACGGAGATCGCCGCGCAGCTGGCCGCCTACTTCGCGGGCGAGCTGACCCGCTTCACCCTCGAATACGCCGACGAGGGAACCGACTTCCAGCGCCGGGTGTGGCGGGAGGTGGACGCCGTTCCGCACGGAGCCACCACCACCTACGGCGAGATCGCCCGGCGGATCGGCGCCCCGGGGGCGGCCGTACGCGCGGTGGGCACCGCGATCGGACGCAACCCGCTGCTGATCGTCCGGCCCTGTCACCGGGTCGTCGGATCGGACGGCGGGCTGCGCGGATACGCGGCGGGGCTGGAGCGCAAGGAACACCTCCTGGTGCTTGAGGGCGCGCCGCTGTCATGAGCGCGCGGGCCGGGGACGGACGGGCCGGGGACGGACGGAGACCCGGAGGTCCGGCCCGTGGTGTCGTCAGAGGGTCGGGCGCCGGGGAGACCGGGGAGCTCTTTCCCCGGGAGGCCTCGGTGGTCGCGCCCGGGGCGGTGCATGTGCCGGGGTGGCTGCCGCCGGAGCACCGGCGGCAGTTGGTCGAGGCGTGCCGCGGCTGGGCCCGCGGGCCGGTGCCGCTGCGGCACACCGTGCTTCCCGGCGGCGGGGTGATGTCGGTGCGGACGGTGTGTCTCGGCTGGCACTGGCAGCCCTACCGCTACAGCCGTACCGCGGACGATGTGAACGGGGCCCGGGTCGCCGGTCTGCCGGAGTGGCTGGTGGAGTTGGGCCGGGCGGCGCTGGAGGCGGCGTACGGCGTGGCTGCGGACGAGGTGGACGGCGCGGACGGGCCGGGGCACGGAGGCCCGGGTGGCGGCCGGCCCGAGGGCGCCTGGCCCATGGGGGTGCGGGCCGCCGACTACACCCCGGACACGGCGCTCATCAACTACTACGACGGTGCCGCCCGGATGGGCATGCACCAGGACCGGGAGGAGCGCTCGGGCGCTCCGGTGGTCTCCCTGAGCATCGGTGACCGCTGTCTCTTCCGGCTGGGCAATACCGAGAACCGGGGTCGGCCCTATACGGATGTGGAGCTGGCTTCCGGAGACCTCTTCGTCTTCGGCGGCCCTTCGCGGTTCGCGTACCACGGGGTGCCGAAGGTGTATCCGGGGACGGGTGATCCCGCATGCGGGCTGCGGACGGGGCGGCTGAACATCACCCTGCGGGAGACGGGCCTACGGGAGCAGGTCTGACGGATCCGGGGTGAAGCGGGGCCGACCGGGGCGGGGGCGCGGACGCGGCCGATACGCATACGGCTGGACCGGGCCCGGCCGCCAGGCGCCCTGTCCGGGCCCGTGGGGCGTCAGCGGCGGGAGTTGCCGAAGAGCAGCCGGTAGCCGATCAGCAGCACCAGGGAGCCGCCTATCGCGGCTATCCAGGTCGGGCCGTCGAAGAACTGCTTGCTGATGGACCGGTCGAAGAACTCGGCCGCGATCCAGCCGCCCAGGGAGGCGCCGGCGACACCGATCAGGGTGGTGATGATCAGTCCGCCCGGGTCACGGCCCGGGAGCAGCAGCTTGGCTATGGCTCCGGCGAGCAGCCCGAGGACGATCCAGCCGAGAACGCTCATGCTGTGAACTTCCTTCCGTCCGTAGGTCGCGCCCCGGTTGTGGCGGCGCGGTTGCGCGGTCTCTCGCAGGCGATGACGCCGGGGGTCCGGCGGGGAGTTGCGAGCGGTCGGTCGAGTGGGACGCGTCTGTTACATCCCGGTCAACGCCGACCTGACCTGCTTCTATCCCGAAGACGGATGAATACACCCGTTCGAGTGACGAAGAAGGGAGCGGTTCCGGGCGGGCGGGCCCGCCGGAGCCGTCAGCGGACGCCGAAGGGCTGGTCGGTCGGGACGATCTCCTTGCCCAGTGGCATCAGGGAGACCGGGATCAGCTTGAAGTTCGCCAGGCCCAGCGGGATGCCGATGATGGTGAGGCAGAGGACGACGCCGGTGACGATATGCCCCAGGGCCAGCCACCAGCCGGCCAGGACCAGCCAGAGCACGTTCCCGATGCACGAGGGCGCGCCCGCGTCACGGCGGTCGACGACGGTGTGGCCGAAGGGCCAGAGGGCGTAGACGCCGATCCGGAAGGCCGCGATACCGAACGGGATACCGATGATCGTGATGCAGAGCAGGACGCCCGCCAGCAGATAGCCGAGAAACATCCAGAAGCCGCAGAGTATGAGCCAGATGATGTTCAGGACGGTTTTCATCGCTGCCTACCTGCCATCTCTTCGAGTCGGGCGATGCGCTCGGCCATGGGCGGATGCGTGGAGAAGAGCTTGGCGCCCCGGCCCGGGCGGAACGGGTTGGCGATCATCATGTGGCTCGCGGTCTCCAGCCGGGGCTCGGGGGGCAGCGGGAGCTGCTTCGTCCCGGCGTCCAGCTTGCGCAGGGCGCTGGCGAGCGCGAGGGGATCGCCGGTGAGCTGGGCCCCGGAGGCGTCCGCCTCGTACTCCCGGGAGCGGCTGACGGCGAGCTGGATGATCGCGGCCGCCACCGGGCCGAGGATCATGATCAGCAGCATGCCGAGCAGGCCGGGGCCGTCGTCGTCGGAGCGGCCGACGGGGATCAGCCAGGCGAAGTTCACCAGGAACATCACGACGGAGGCGAGGGCTCCGGCGACCGACGAGATCAGGATGTCGCGGTTGTAGACATGGCTGAGCTCATGGCCGATGACACCGCGCAGCTCGCGCTCGTCGAGGATCTGGAGGATGCCCTCCGTACAGCAGACGGCGGCGTTGCGCGGGTTGCGGCCGGTCGCGAAGGCGTTCGGGGCCTGCGTCGGGGAGATGTACAGCCGCGGCATGGGCTGGCGGGCCGCCGTCGACAGCTCGCGGACCATGCGGTAGAGCGCGGGGGCCTCGAATTCGCTGACGGGCCGGGCGCGCATGGCGCGCAGGGCCAGTTTGTCGCTGTTCCAGTAGGCGTACGCATTGGTGGCGAGCGCCACGAAGAGCGCGACGATCAGTCCCGTACGGCCGAAGAAACTGCCGATGACGAGGATGAGTGCGGACAGTCCGCCGAGGAGTACGGCGGTCTTCAGCCCGTTGTGCCGGCGGTGCACGGTACGCCCTCCAGATGGTGCGGCAGGGGAACCCCTTACTGGTGGTGCTCCACCCTCCAGTGGACCCTTCTGTACTGGTCAACGCCAGGCGAAGGGGGCGAGTTCCCCGGCGCTCCCGGGGCCGGAACGGGCCGATCGGGTGAGCGCGGGTGCGTACCGGCCCCGCGCGGGGCGGGGCGGGGCCGGGGCGGCGCCGGCGCCGGAGCCGGGACCGTGGCCGGTGCGGGACGGGCCGTGGGCGTACCGGGCGGGTCGGCGGCGGTCCGGGGCGGGCCGCGGGCGGTCGGGGCCGTCTCAGAAGAGGCCGGTGGCCGCGAAGCGCAGGACGAGCTGGGGGGAGCCGGAGAGCAGGATTCCCGCGACGGCGGTGAGCGCGAGCGCCACGGCGAAGGGGGCGGGTACGGCCACGGCGGTGCCGGTGAGGGCGGGTGCCGGGGCCTCCCCGGGGGGCCCGGCGGGGGCTGCCGCGGGGGCGTCGGCGGGGGCCCGGAAGAGGACCGCGGTCCAGCGCAGGTAGTAGACGAGGCCGAGGGCGACATTGATGCCCATGAGGACCGCCAGCCAGCCGAGACCGGCGTCGACGGCCGAGGAGAACACCGTCACCTTCGCGAAGAGCCCGATCACGCCCGGCGGCAGTCCGGCCAGGCAGAGCAGGAAGAAGCCCATGGTCAGGGCGGTGACCGGATGGGTGGCGTAGAGCCCGCGGTAGTCGGCGATCCGGTTGAGCCGGTGGGTGCGGGCGACGACCGCGACGACCGCGAAGGCGCCGAGGTTCACGACCGCGTACATGAGGGCGTACGCGATGGTGGAGCCGATCTGGTCGTCGCTGGAGTACCCGGCCGCGGCGATGGGGACCAGGAGGAAGCCCGCCTGGGCGACGGACGACCAGGCCAGCAGGCGTACGGCGCCGAGGGCGCGGTCGGCGCGCTGCCGCAGGGCGCCGAGGTTGCCCGCGGTCATGGTGACGGCGGCCAGCACGGCGACCGCGGGGCCCCAGACGTCGGCGTACCCGGGGAAGGCGATCACGGTGACGAGGATCAGGCCGGAGAAGCCGACCGCCTTGCCGACGACGGAGAGGTAGGCGGCGACGGGCAGCGGCGCGCCGACGTAGGTGTCGGGGACCCAGAAGTGGAAGGGGACGGCCGCGGTCTTGAAGGCGAAGCCGATGAGGGTGAGGGCGACGCCGGTACGGGCCAGGGTGTCCAGGTCGCCGGGGACGTTCGCGGTCGCGATCCGGCTGAGGTGGAGGCTGCCGGTCGCGGCGTAGACGAAGCTGACGCCGAGGAGGGTCACGGCGGTCGCGGTCACCGAGGTGAGGAAGAACTTGAGGGCGGCCTCGCTGGAGCGGCGGTCGCCGCGGCGCAGGCCGACCAGGGCGAAGGCGGGCAGGGAGGCCACTTCGAGGGCGACGACGAGGGTGGCGAGGTCCCGGGAGGCGGGCAGCAGGGCGGCCCCGGCCGTGGAGGAGAGCAGCAGGAACCAGAATTCGCCGGCGGGGAGCCGGTGGCGGGTCTCGCGCAGGGAGAGCAGGGCGGTGAGCAGGGCGCCGCCGAGGACCAGCAGCTGGACGGCGAGGGTGAAGAGGTCCGCGGTGTAGCTGCAGGTGGTGACGTCGGTGGTGAGGCAGAAGGTGCGGCCGGTGCCGTCGCGCAGCGGTACGAGGGAGGCGATCGCGGCGAGCAGGCCCGCGACGGCGCCGAGGCCGAGGAGGCCCTTGCGGTGCTCGGGGACGAAGAGGTCGGCCACCAGGATCAGCAGGCCGGTGACGGCCGCGAGGACCGGTGGCGCGATGGTGACCCAGTCGACGTTCTGGACGAGACTGGCGACCCCTCCGTCGGCGGCGATGGGGGTGGCGAGGGTCACGACGAGCCTCCCGAGAGGAGCTTCTGCACGGCCGGGTCGGTGAGGCCGAGGAGGACCGCGGGCCAGAGTCCGGCGAGGACGGTGAGGGCGACGAGCGGGGACCAGGCGGCGAGTTCGTAGCCCCGGACGTCGGGGACGGTCCGGGCGCCGGGTCCGTCGGTCCCGGGGACGCCCATGCAGACGCGGCGGACGACGATCAGCAGATAGGCGGCGGTGAGGAGGGTGCCGAAGCCGCCGATCACCATGAAGGTGAGGAACGCGGGGCGGTTGAGGCCCTCCGCCGGGTCGAAGGCGCCGAAGAGCGCGAGCATCTCGCCCCAGAATCCGGCCAGTCCGGGCAGGCCGAGGGAGGCGACGGAGGCGAAGGCGAGGAGGGCGCCGAGGCGGGGGGCGCGGCCGTAGAGGGCGGCGCCGGTGGCTCCGGCGAGGGTGTCGAGGTCGGCGGTGCCGTAGCGCTCCTTGACCGCTCCGGCCAGGAAGAACAGCAGGCCGGTGATGAGGCCGTGGGCGATGTTGGCGAAGAGCGCGCCGTTCACTCCGGTCGGGGTCATGGTGGCGATGCCGAGGAGGACGAAGCCCATATGGCCGACGGAGGAGTAGGCGATCAGCTTCTTCAGGTCGCCGGAGGCGCCCTTGCGGGCGAGGGCGAGGCAGGCCAGGGAGCCGTAGACGATGCCGACGGCGGCGAAGGCGGCGAGATAGGGCGCGAAGGTCCGCATGCCGTCGGGTGCGGCGGGCAGGACGATCCGGACGAATCCGTAGGTGCCCATCTTCAGCATGACTCCGGCGAGGAGTACGGAGCCGACGGTCGGGGCGGCGGTGTGGGCGGCGGGCAGCCAGGAGTGCAGGGGCCACATCGGGGTCTTCACCGCGAGGCCGAGACCGATCGCCAGTACCGCGATGACCTGCGTGGACGTACTGAGGCCGCGGCCGTTGTCAGTGGCGAGTGCCACCATGTCGAAGGTGCCGGTCTTCAGGCCGATCAGCAGGAAGCCGAGCAGCATGACGACCGAGCCGAGCAGTGTGAAGAGGATGAACTTCCAGGCGGCTGCCCGCCGTTCCTCGCCGCCCCAGCGGGCGATGAGGAAGTACATGGGGATGAGCACCGTCTCGAAGGCCAGGAAGAACAGCAGCAGGTCGAGGACCGCGAAGGTGGCGAGGGTGCCCGTTTCGAGGACGAGCAGCAGCGCCACGAAGGCCTTGGGGGAGGGTCCGGCAGGGGGCTTGAAGTAGGTGTAGAGCGCGCAGAGGAAGGTCAGCAGCGCGGTCAGGAGCAGAAGGGGCAGGGAGATGCCGTCGACACCGAGGTGGATGCGCACGCCGAGTGCGGGGATCCAGCTGATGTCCGTGGTCGCCTGCATTCTCGACGGCTGGTCGTGGTCGAAGCCGCTGGCGAGGACGACGGCGGCGGCGAGGACGGCTCCGGTGACGGTGACGCCGTGGCGGAGCACGGCCTGTTCGGGGCTGCGGCCGCGGAGTCCGGGCGGGGCGGGCAGCAGGGCGGCCGCGGCGCCGAGGAGCGGGAGGGCGACGATGAACGCGAGAAGGGCCTGCATCACGGATTCGCTGATATCGATCACGGTTCAGGACCCCGCGTTCGTGGTGGACAGGGCGACGACGGCGATCACCAGGACGGCGCCGCCGGCGAGCAGCCAGCTGACATAGGTCTGCATATTGCCGGTCTGGGCGCGCCGGACGAGGCGTCCGAGGCCGTTGGCGCCGAGGGCCGTGCCGCGGACGTAGGTCTCGATCACTTCGCGGTCGAGGAAGCTCACCAGCCGGGCGCCGGCGAGTACGGGGCGGACGAACAGGGTGTGGCAGACGGCGTCGAGGTGGAAGCCGTTGGCGGCGTGGCGGTGGAGCGGGCCGAGGAGTCTGCGGCCGGGGTCGGCCGGGTCGGGGGCGTAGGCGACGGAGCCGTAGGCCGGGGCGTGGGCGGCGATGGCCTCCGCTTCGACGGTGGACGGCGGGGCGTCGGGGTGGGCCGCGTGGGCCGCGGCGGTGGTCCGCTCCGGGAGGGCCGCGGCGCGGGGGCGGAGGGCCCGCCAGGCGCCGTAGGTGAGGAGGCCGCCGATGAGGGCGGTGCCGGTGCCGAGGACGGCGGTGGTGACGGTGGGGGCCAGTCCGTGGCCGTCGAACCAGCCGTCGAAGTATCCGTAGGTGGCGCCGAATCCGAGGGAGGGGATCGCCAGCAGCCAGAGAACGGAGGTCATGGCCAGGGGTTCCCGGCCGTGGTCGGGGGCTTCGGCGCCGTGGCCGCGGAAGGCGAGCAGCCAGAGCCGGGTGGCATAGGCGGCGGTGAGGAGGGCGGTGATCAGTCCGGCGATCAGGACGGTCCAGCCCGCGGCGCCGGGCGCGGTGCCCGGGCCCTCGCCGAGCGCGGTGTGCTCGGCGGCGACGAGGACGGCTTCCTTGGAGAAGAAGCCCGCGAAGGGAGGGATGGCCACGAGCGCGAGCAGGGCGACGGTCATCGTCCAGTAGGCGTCCGGGATGCGCCGGGCCAGTCCGCCGGTGCGGCTCATCGCGGCGAGGGAGTTGGTGCCCGCGGCGTGGATGACCACTCCGGCGGCGAGGAACAGCAGCGCCTTGAAGGCGCCGTGGGACAGGAGGTGGAAGACGGCGGCACCGCGGTCGGCGACGGCGAGGGCGCCTGCCATATAGCCGAGCTGGCCGATGGTCGAGTAGGCGAGGACGCGTTTGATGTCGTCCTGGGCGAGGGCGGCCAGTCCCGAGCCGACCATGGTGACGGCGGCCATCACGGCGAGCACGGTGAGCGCGGCGGCGGAGGCGGCGAAGACCGGAAGGAGCCGGGCGACGAAGTAGATACCGGCGGCGACCATGGTCGCCGCGTGGATCAGGGCCGAGACGGGAGTGGGGCCCGCCATCGCGTCGGGCAGCCAGATGTGCAGCGGGAACTGCGCGGACTTGCCGGCGACGCCCGCGAGGAGGAGCAGCGCCACCAGGGTGGGGTGGTCCAGGCCGCCGGTGGCGACGGTGTCCAGGATGCCGGTGATCCGGAAGGTGCCCGCGTCGGTGGCGAGGGCGAAGAGACCGATCAGGAAGGGGACGTCGCCCAGCTTGGTGACCAGGAAGGCCTTCAGGGACGCGGCGCGGGCCTCCGGGGTCTCCCAGTAGTGGCCGACGAGGAAGTACGAGCAGATGCCCATGATCTCCCAGCCGACCAGGAGCACCATCAGGTCGCCGGAGTAGACGACGAGCAGCATCGCGGAGGTGAAGAGGGAGACCAGCGCGGCGTAGGAGGGGTAGCGGGGGTCGTCGCGCAGATAGGCGGTCGAGTAGATCTGCACGCAGGACGCCACGACCCCGACGAGGACGGCGACGAGGACCGCGAAACCGTCGAGGTAGAGGGCGAGGTCGATGGGGACCGAGCCGGTGGGGGTGAGCTGGGTCGCCGCGGAGATCGGGGCGTCGCCGCCCTGCCGGACGGCTACGACGGCCGCGAGAACGGTGGAGCCCAGCACCGGCAGGACCGCCAGCGGGCGGACGAAGCCGGGGGCGGTGCGGCCGAGCAGCAGTCCGGCGAGGGCGCCGAGGAAGGGCAGGAGGGGGACGAGAACGGCGAGGGTGATCGTGGTCACGCGGTGGCCTCGGCCTTCTGCGTCGCCGGAGCGGCGGGCCCGGCGGCCGCCGTGCCGGGGTGGTCGGGGTCGAAGCCGGGTCCGGGGCCGAGACCGGGGTCGTCCGGTTCGTCACCGGGGGGCTCGGCGGTGTCCCGGAGCCGGTCGATGTCGGAGGAGCCGCGGTTGCGGTAGACCATCAGCACGATCGCCAGGCCGATGCCGATCTCGGCGGCCGCGATGGCGATGGTGAAGAGGGTGAGGGCCTGGCCGGAGTGGAGGGCGTCGCGGAGCCAGACGTCGAAGGCGACCAGGTTGAGGTTGACGGCGTTGAGCATCAGCTCGACGGACATCAGGACGAGGATCGCGTTGCGGCGGGCGAGGACGCCGTAGATGCCGATGCAGAAGAGGAGGACGGAGAGCACGGCGGGATAGGCGAGATGCATCAGTTCTCCCCCTCGGGCGCCGGACCGGCGGCGGGCCGGTCGCCGTTGCGGGGCGGGGGTCCGGCCGTGGGTGCGGGTCCCGCGCCGGGCGGGGTTCCGGCTCGGGACGGCCCGGCGGCCGCGGGCGGGGTCCCTGTCCCGGACGGCTTCACGGGGGCGGAGGGCTTTCCGGGCGCGGAGGGCCCTCCGGCCCGGGGAAGCTTTCCGGCCTCGGGCGGGGCGGCGGCGGTTTCGGCGGCGCGTCGGCGGGAGAGCACGATCGCGCCGACCAGCGCGGCGAGGAGCAGGACGGACAGGGCCTCGAAGGGGAGCACCCAGTGCCGGAAGAGGATCTCGCCCACGGTCGCCGTACTGCCCTGGGCTGCCCCGTCGAGGTCGATCCACGTGGTGCGGAAGGCGTCCACGACCACCCAGACCAGGGCGGCGGCCGCGGTCCCGGCGACCGCCAGGGCCACGGCCCGGTTGCCGGAGTCGGCGTCCGGGGAGCGGCCGATCGGGGCCTTGGTGAGCATCAGTCCGAAGAGGAGGAGGACGACGACGGAGCCGACGTAGATGAGGACCTGGACCCAGGCGATGAACTCGGCGGTCAGCAGCAGGTACTCGACGGCGAGCCCGCCGAGGGCGACGACGAGCCAGAGGGCGGCGTGCACCAGCTGCCGGGTGGTGACGGTCATCACGGCGGCGCCGAGGGTCAGCAGACCGACGAGGAGAAAGGCGATCTCCACGCCGGTGGGCGAGAGGAAGCCCTGGGGCGCGGCGGCGGCGAGCGGGATCATTCCGCGCCTCCCTCACCGGGCGGGTTGGTCTCCTGGGCGCGGGCGGCGGCCTGCTTCTCGGCCGTCTTGCGGGCGGCCGCGATCTCCTTGGGCTCCTCGGCCGCGGGGTCGAGCGCGGGCGGCGCGGGGACGGTCCACATCCACTCGCGGAGCTTGTCGCGCTCGTGGGTGAGTTCGTGGATATCGGTCTCCGCGTACTCGAACTCGGGCGACCAGAACAGCGCGTCGAAAGGACACACCTCGATGCAGATACCGCAGTACATGCAGAGGGAGAAGTCGATCGCGAAGCGGTCGAGGACATTGCGGCTGCGTTCCCGGCCGCCGGGCGCGGCCGCCGGGATCGTCTCCTTGTGGGAGTCGATGTAGATGCACCAGTCGGGGCACTCCCGGGCGCACAGCATGCAGACCGTGCAGTTCTCCTCGAAGAGGCCGATCACCCCGCGGGTGCGGGGCGGCAGATCGGGCTGGACGTCCGGGTACTGCGCGGTGACGGTTTTCCGCGTCATCGTGCGCAGGGTCACGGCGAGGCCCTTGGCCAGGCCCGAGCCGGGGATCGGGGGCACGGTCAGATCACCACCTTCACGATGCCCGTGAGGGCGATCTGGGCGAGGGCGAGGGGGACGAGGACGGTCCAGGCGAGCCGCTGGAGCTGGTCCTCCCGCATCCGCGGGTAGGACACCCGGAGCCAGATCACGATGAACGCCAGGACCGCCGTCTTGAGCAGGGTCCAGACCCAGCCGAGTCCGTCGGCGCCCATCGGTCCGTGCCAGCCGCCGAGGAAGAGGACGGTGGTCAGTCCGCAGAGCACCACGATTCCGGCGTACTCGGCGAGCAGGAAGAGCGCGAACCGCAGCCCGGTGTACTCGGTGTAGGCGCCGAAGATGATCTCCGAGTCGGCGACCGGCATATCGAAGGGCGGGCGCTGGAGTTCGGCGAGACCCGCGACGAAGAAGACGACGGCGCCCATGATCTGCCAGGGGAGCCACCACCACTCGAAGGCGTCGAGGATGCCGGGGAGGGAGACCGTGCCCGCCGCCATGGCGACGGACGCGGCCGCGAGCAGCATCGGCAGTTCGTACGCCAGCAGCTGGGCCGCGGTACGCAGCCCGCCGAGGAGGGAGAACTTGTTGGCCGAGGCCCAGCCCGCCATCAGCGAGCCGAGCACCGAGACACCCATGATCGCGAGGACGAAGAAGATACCCGCGTCGACGACTTCGCCGACCGCGCCCTCACCGGGGCCGATCGGTACCGCGACGAGGACGAGGAGATAGGGCAGCAGCGCGACGGCGGGTGCGAGCTGGAAGATCCGGCGGTCGGCACCGGCCGGGACCACGTCCTCCTTCTGCGCGAACTTCACACCGTCGGCGACGAGCTGGGCCCAGCCGTGGAAGCCACCGGCGTACATGGGGCCAAGACGGCCCTGCATATGTGCCATGACCTTGTGCTCGGCCTGCCCGATGATCAGCGGGAAGGTGAGGAAGACGGCGAAGACGATCAGCAGGCGGACGGCGACGTCGAGGGCGTCGTTCACGCGGGGTCGCCTCCGGCGGTGTCGTTATCGGTGTCGTCCGTTGCGCCGCCTTCACCGGGGGCCGTCCGGCGGGGTGCGGCGGGCGGGGGCCCGGGGTCCGGCGTCGTATCCGGGGCGGACTCGGGACCGGATTCCGGCTCGGCCTCGGGCGCGGGCTCGGGAGCGGGGGACGGGGTCCCGGGGTCCGGTTCCGGCGCGGGGGCGGGTTCCGGCGTGGGCTCGGTACCGGGTTCCGGGGCGGACTCGGGGGTCGCGGGGCCGGTGCGGGGGCCCGGACCGGCGGCGGCCGCGTCCTCGGTGTCGTCGAACGCCGGGCGCGCGTGGTGCCAGGGGGCGTCCGTGCTGCGGGCGGCGCGGGGCGCCGGTGCCGTGCCGGTGCCGTCCGCGGTGTTCCCGTCCTTGGTCTCCCCGTCCGGACCTCCGGCACCCGCGGCGTTGCCCTCCGGGGCATCGCCGGCCGGAGCCTGGCTCGCGGAGCCGTCGGCCGCGGTCCGGCTGCGGCGCGGCGGGCGGGCCGGTGTTTCGGGGGCGGCGGGCGTCGCCGGGGCCGTGTCATCGGCCGGGGCGCCGCCGGTCGCGGCCTGGCTCGCGGAGCCCTCACTCACACTGCGGGTCCGGCGGGGCGGCACCGCGGTGGTGCCCTCCGGTGCGCCGGGGGCCTGGCTCGCGGAGCCCTCTCCTGCTGTGCGGGTCCGCCGGACGGGCCGGTCACCGGCGGCCGCCGCGGCGCGGGGCGTCCGGGCCGGGCGGGCCGGGGCCGGGGGCAACTGGCCCTTCAGCGGGCCCCACTCGTTGGGGTCGGGGACGCCCGGCGGCAGCATCTGCCGCCGCTTGGGGGCGCCGTGGCCCGCGCCCTCCCCCGGCTCCTTGGCGCCGGGCCAGGCCTTGACGACCCGGGCGGCCAGGACGAAGTCCTTGCGCAGCGGATGGCCTTCGAAGCCGTCCGGCAGCAGCAGCGGGACCAGGTGCGGATGGCCGGTGAAGCCGACGCCGAACATCTCGTGGGTCTCGCGCTCGTGCCACTCGGCGCCCGCGTACACCCCGACCGCCGACGGCAGTACGGGCTCCTCGTGCGGGACGGTCGTCCGCACCAGCAGTCTGCGGACCCGGCCGCCGGGGCCCTCGGGGAGGGCGGCGACGTGCGCGCAGACCCGGAAGCCGGTACCGGGCTCGTCGACGGCGCTCAGCCAGTCGAAGTAGGTGCAGCCCAGCGTGGTGCGGGCGGTTTCCAGGGCGGCGAGCCAGGACGCGGCCGGTACGTCGACCGTGAGCAGCTCGTACGCGGATTCGGCGGTCGCCTCGGGCCCGAACAGCTCCGTTACGGCGGCGGCGTCGGGAAGCCGGTCGTACGCGGCGGTCACGAGGCATCGCCTTCCGGGGCACCCGCGCCGCCGGACACGGGCGGGGTGGGCGGCGCGACCAGCGAGCCGGTCAGCTCCGCCGCGGAGGGCCGGGCCGGGCCGGTCTCCGCGTACCGCTCGCCGAGCGACTCCCGGGCGATCTTCTCCTGGAGCTTCAGGATGCCCTGGAGCAGCGCCTCGGGCCGCGGCGGGCAGCCGGGCACGTACACGTCGACCGGGATGATCTGGTCGACGCCCTTGGTGACCGCGTACGAGTCCCAGTACGGGCCGCCGCAGTTGGAGCAGGCGCCGAAGGAGATGACGTACTTGGGCTCGGGCATCTGCTCGTACAGCCGCTTCACGGCCGGGGCCATCTTGTCCGTCACCGTCCCCGAGACGATCATCAGATCGGCCTGGCGGGGTCCGGGCGCGAAGGGGATCACGCCGAGCCGGATGAAGTCGTGGCGGGACATCGACGCGGCGATGAACTCGATCGCGCAGCAGGCGAGCCCGAAGTTGAAGACCCAGAGGCTGTAGCGGCGTCCCCAGTTCAGGACGACCTTCATGGGTTCCGGGGCGAGGCGGGAAAGGACCCCGAGCCGCTTGGGCTCCGGGAGGAGGACCGGGTCCGGCCGGTCGCCGGACGGTTCCGGCGTGCCCGGCGGGGGCGGGGTCACGTCCATGTCAGGACGCCCTTCTTCCATGCGTACAGCAGTCCCACGGCCAGGAAGCCGAGGAAGATAAACATCTCGACGAGCGTCGTCGCTCCGTACCCCGCCGCGGCGAAGACCGTGGCCCAGGGGAAGAGGAAGATCGAATCGACGGCGAAGATCACGTAGAGGAACGCGTAGACGTAGTAGCGGACCTGGGTATGGGCCCAGCCCTCGCCCACCGGGTCGACTCCGCATTCGTAGGTGAGCAGTTTCTCCGGGGTCGGCACGACGGGCCGCAGCAGGCGTCCCGCGCCGAAGGCGACCGCCACGAAGATCACGCCGATCAGCGCGAGCAGCCCGACGACGGAGTAACTGGCGAAGTAGTCGTCGGCCCGCTCCGCCGCGAGCCCGGCCACGGTCGGTTCCGGCACCTCTGCCCTCGCTCCCTGACCTCGTCCACGGTGGAATGCACGCGGAAACCACGTTCCGTACGCACGGGAGTCTAGGCCCTGTTAAATGCAGGGTAAGCAGTCGCGTCGGACAGAGGTGGGGTTAACCCCAGCCCGGGTCGGCCGAGTACCCCCATGGCGCCGCGCGGCACGGCCGGGCAGGCTGACGGGTATGACTGCCGGACAACTCGCATCCGACCCCGCCCGGGGCCCCGAGCAGGGGCCTTACGGCGATTCCGCTTCCCGTCCCGGAACGGGGCGCCCTCCGGCCGTTCGCGGAACGGAGCGCGGGGCCGGGGCCGGAGCCGCGGCCGGCCCCGGCGGCAGCGCGGAACCACTGCCGTCACCCGGCTTCGCCTACGGCGAGCACACCTGGAAGGAGATCGTCCATCTCCTCGCCAACTTTCCGCTGTCGCTGCTGCACTTCTTTTACGTAGCGTTCACGATCGTCCTCGGCGCGGCGCTCTCCCTGACGGTGGTCGGGCTGCCGGTGCTGGCGCTGGGACTGGCCGGGGCACGGCTGATCGGCACGTCGGAGCGGGCCCGGGCACGGGTGCTGCTGGGGGTACGGGTGGAGGAGCCCAGCCCGCTGTCCGGCGCGCACCGGGGCGGCGGCTTCTTCAGCCGGCTGTGGACGGCCCTGAAGGATCCGGTCGGCTGGCGGGCCGCGCTCTACTGCCTGATACGCCTGCCCTGGGGCGTGCTGACGTTCGCGGTGACGCTGCTGAGCGTCGTCGCGCTCTGGCCGGTGGCCGGATTCCTCGCCCGCGGTATGGGAAACGCGGACCGGGTGATGGTGCGGGGGCTGCTCTCCCCCTCGGACGAGCTGGAGCGGCGGATCGCCGAGCTGGAGTCGGACCGGGGGGTGGTGGTGGACACCGCGGCCGCGGACCTGCGCCGTATCGAACGTGATCTCCACGACGGCGCCCAGGCCCGGCTGGTGGCCCTCGCCATGGGGCTGGGGCTGGCCAAGGAGAAGCTGCTGGAGGACCCGGAAGCCGCGGCGGCGATGGTCGGCGAGGCCCACGGCGAGGTGAAACTCGCCCTCCAGGAGCTGCGCGACCTGGCGCGCGGTATCCATCCGGCCGTCCTCACCGACCGCGGGCTCGACGCGGCGCTCTCCTCCGTCGCCTCCCGCTGCACCGTCCCGGTGTCGGTGTCGGTCGATCTGACGGAGCGGCCCGCGGAGGCCATCGAGGGCATCGCCTACTTCACCGTCTCGGAACTCCTGCAGAACGTCAGCAAGCACTCCCGGGCGCGGCAGGCGGCGGTGGACGTCTGGCGGGTGGAGAGGCGGCTGATGCTCCAGGTCACGGACGACGGGCAGGGCGGCGCCAGGCTGGACGGCGGGACGGGTATGGCGGGCCTGGCCGAGCGGCTGGGGGCGGTGGACGGGCTGTTCGTCCTGGAGTCCCCGGCGGGCGGTCCGACAACGGTGACGGTGGAGATCCCGTGGCGCGACCGCGGTCCGTCCCGGGCGGGGGTGGAGCCGGCGGGGCGGAGGTAGCTCCCCAGCCCGTGGACACGGGGATTCCTCAGGGGCATTCAGGAGTATTAGGAAGCATTCGGGAGCATTCAGGGGTCTTGCGGTGGTTCCACCGGAGGGCTGGACGGAGCGCGCCGGGCGGAGCCATCCGCACCGGCGCGTTCGGCGTGCCCGGCGGGTACGGGTGCGTCCGGCGCGGTCGGCGAGTTCGGCCGGTTCGGCAGGTTCGGTCGGCTCGGCGGGCTGCGGCTCCGGTACGGCCGGGGCGGGTGCCGGCCGGGGGAGGATCCGCGGCCCCGGAGGGGGCGAGGGTGGGGATAACCCCCCTGCCAAGAGTCCCCCGACCACCATGGTGGGGCGGGCCTGCGAAGACGCATCCTGAATACATGACCGGAGCCCGCATCGCAGAAGGAACGAACCCGATGGCAACCGAACACCGAACGCAGCGGTACGAGGGTCATGTCGAGCGCCGCCGTGTGGTGCCGTCGGCGCTGCGCGCGCCGTTCGAGGGACGGACCTGGCGCGAGTTCTGGTACCTGATGCTGAATCTCCCGATCAGCATCATCGTCTTCACCTTCACGGTGACGACGATGTCGCTGGGCGCCGGGCTGCTGGTCACCTTTGTGGGGATCCCTGTCCTGGCGGCGGGACTCGGGGCCTGCCGGGCGTTCGGGGCGCTGGAGCGGAGCCGGGCCCGGCTGCTCCTCGGTATCCAGGTCGACGCTCCGGAGCCGCTGCGCCCCCGGACGAACGGGCTGATGTCGTGGATCGGCGCGGTGCTCAAGAGCGGCGCGTCCTGGCGCCATCTGCTCTACTCCCTGCTCCACTTCCCGTGGGCGGTGACCGCGTTCACCACGGTCCTGACAGCCTGGACCGTGGGCTGGTCGCTGCTGCTGTACCCGCTGTGGCAGTGGCTGTTCCCGACCCACTGGGACCAGCCGGGCATCATGCTCTACGGCGACGGCAAGGACACCGAGCTGTATCTGGACACCCCGTTCGAGATCGGGGCCACCTCCCTGGCCGGTCTGGGCACGGTGCTGGTCTCGGCCTGGCTGATCCGGGGCTTCGCCTATGTGGACCGGTTCATGGTCTCGGGGCTGCTGGGCCCGTCGAAGCTGGCGGAGCGAGTGGTCGAGCTGGAGTCGGACCGCGGCGTGGTGGTGGACACCGCGGCGGCCGACCTGCGCCGGATAGAGCGCGATCTCCACGACGGCGCCCAGGCCCGGCTGGTGGCGCTGGCGATGGACCTCGGGCTGGCGAAGGAGAAGCTGCTGGAGGACCCGGACACGGCGGCGTCGATGGTGGACGAGGCCCACGGCGAAGTGAAGCTCGCCCTCCAGGAACTGCGCGACCTGGCCCGGGGCATCCATCCGGCCGTCCTCACCGGCCGCGGGCTCGACGCGGCGCTCTCCTCCGTCGCCTCCCGCTGCACCGTCCCGGTCTCCGTGGATGTCGATCTGGAGTCCCGGCCGGCCGCGGCGATCGAGGGCATCGCCTACTTCACCGTCTCGGAACTCCTGCAGAACGTCAGCAAGCACTCGCAGGCACGCAGGGCGACCGTCGAGGTATGGCGCTCGGAGAACCGGCTCATGATCCAGGTCGGCGACGACGGGAAGGGCGGCGCCGATGTGACCGCGGGCAGCGGGCTGGCGGGGCTGGCCGAGCGGCTGGACTCGGTGGACGGGGTCCTCGCGGTCGACTCACCGGCCGGCGGGCCGACCATGGTGACCGCGGAGCTGCCCTGGCGCGGGTAGCCGCAGCGGACGGCAGCCCGGTCCCGGGGCAGGACCGACCAATACCCGCTGATACCGGCCGACACCGGCAACGCTCCCCCGTGCGGCGGCCGCACGGGGGAGCGCGGGCTGTCCTGCTCTCCCCCGCGCCCCTCGCCGTTCCGCCCTCGGCCCCCGGTTCCCGGTCCGTACACCCCGGCACCCCGGACCCCTTTTCGTACGGCCCCTGGGCCCGTTCCGTACAACCCCTGCGCCCGCGGGCTCCAGGCCGGTACTCCCCCCTGAGCCGGTGAGTTGTCCACAGGCTTTCCCGGGCCCGTCCCGATACTGGGATGCTGGTGTGCGCAAGCAGACGGGCGGGACCGAGTGTGGGGGAACGGGGCTGTGGTGAACGACAACAGGGTGCGGGTGGTCATCGCCGAGGATTCGGTGCTGCTCCGCGAGGGGCTGACGAGACTGCTGACCGATCGCGGTCATGATGTGGTCGCCGGGGTGGGCGACGGCGACGCGCTGGTGAAGACGGTCGGCGACCTGGCCGCCGCGGGGATGCTGCCGGATGTGGTGGTGGCCGATGTCCGGATGCCGCCGTCCCATACGGACGAGGGGGTCCGCGCGGCGGTGAGGCTGCGCCGGGACCATCCGGGGATAGGCGTTCTGGTCCTCTCCCAGTACGTGGAGGAGCGGTACGCCACGGAGCTGCTCGCGGGCAGCAGCCGGGGCGTGGGCTATCTGCTGAAGGACCGGGTCGCCGAGGTCCGCGAGTTCGTGGACGCCGTGGTGCGGGTGGCCGGCGGGGGCACGGCGCTGGACCCCGAGGTGGTGGCCCAGCTGCTGGGCCGCAGCCGGAAACAGGACGTGCTGGCCAGGCTGACGCCCCGGGAGCGCGAGGTCCTCGGTCTGATGGCCGAGGGGCGGACGAACTCGGCGATCGCGAAGCAGCTCGTGGTCAGCGAGGGCGCGGTCGAGAAGCATGTGAGCAACATCTTCCAGAAGCTCGGCCTCTCCCCCAGTGACGGGGATCACCGGAGGGTGCTGGCCGTGCTCACCTATCTCAACTCGTAGCGGGGGCTGAAGGCTCGTCAGAATCCGGACGGCGGGACGGGTCCTACTACCAAAGTACGAGCCGGGAGTGTCCCGCCGGACGAATCCCCGAGGCGGGGTGAAATATGCCATATCAGGACAAAGAGGCGTCTCACATTCCAGTCCAGCATATGAGCGGCACGGGGAAGGTGACCCTTACCGACGTAGGGTTGCACGTGGAACGGCCAGTGGGACGGCCGGCCCCAGCAGCCGCCTCAAGGGAGGTCCAGTTCAGTGACCAGCCAGGTCAGTAGCCCAGCCGAGCACGCCGACGAGGCCGACGGGGCCGGCGGGACCGGCGACGCCACCGAGGCGGTAGTCGGCGGGCCGCGCGTTTCCGAGGCCGAGGCCGGCCTCGTCACGACCGCCGTGGCGCCGGTGAAGGAGGTCCGCAAGCTGGACCGGGTGATCATCCGGTTCGCGGGCGACTCCGGCGACGGTATGCAGCTCACCGGAGACCGTTTCACCTCGGAGACCGCCTCCTTCGGCAACGACCTCTCCACGCTGCCGAACTTCCCGGCCGAGATCCGGGCCCCCGCCGGGACCCTGCCCGGCGTCTCCAGCTTCCAGCTCCACTTCGCCGACCACGACATCCTCACTCCCGGCGACGCGCCCAATGTGCTGGTCGCGATGAACCCCGCGGCCCTCAAGGCGAACATCGCCGATGTGCCGCGCGGCGGCGAGATCATCGTCAACACGGACGAGTTCGCCAAGCGGGCGATGGCCAAGGTCGGCTACGACGTGTCCCCGCTGGAGGACGGTTCCCTGGACGCGTACCACGTCCACCCGGTGCCGCTGACGACGCTGACCATCGAGGCGCTGAAGGACTTCGGGCTCTCCCGCAAGGAGGCCGAGCGCAGCAAGAACATGTTCGCGCTGGGGCTGCTGAGCTGGATGTACCACCGTCCCACCGAGGGCACGGAGAGCTTCCTGCGGACCAAGTTCGCCAAGAAGCCGCAGATCGCCGAGGCGAACATCGCCGCCTTCCGGGCCGGCTGGAACTTCGGCGAGACGACGGAGGACTTCGCCGTCTCCTACGAGGTGTCGCCCGCCACCAAGGCGTTCCCCACCGGCACCTACCGCAATATCTCCGGCAACCTCGCCGTCTCGCTCGGTCTGATCGCCGCCGCCCGGCAGGCCGATCTCCCGCTCTACCTGGGCTCCTACCCGATCACCCCGGCCTCCGACATCCTCCACGAGCTGTCCAAGCACAAGAACTTCGGTGTGCGGACGTTCCAGGCGGAGGACGAGATCGCCGGAATCGGCGCGGCGCTCGGCGCCGCCTTCGGCGGAGCGCTCGCGGTCACCACGACCTCCGGCCCCGGGGTGGCGCTGAAGTCCGAGACGATCGGCCTCGCGGTCTCGCTGGAGCTGCCGCTGCTGATCATCGACATCCAGCGCGGCGGCCCCTCCACCGGTCTGCCCACCAAGACCGAGCAGGCGGACCTGCTCCAGGCGATGTACGGCCGCAACGGCGAGGCGCCGGTGCCCGTGGTCGCCCCGCGGACCCCCGCGGACTGCTTCGACGCCACGGTGGACGCCGTCCGGATCGCCCTCGCCTACCGGACCCCGGTCTTCCTGCTCTCGGACGGCTATCTGGCCAACGGCTCCGAGCCGTGGCGGGTGCCGGAGCCGGACGAGCTGCCCGATCTGCGGGTCCGCTTCGCCACCGGCCCCAACCACGAACTGGCCGACGGCACCGAGGTCTTCTGGCCCTACAAGCGCGACCCCGAGACCCTGGCCCGCCCCTGGGCGGTACCCGGCACCCCCGGCCTCGAACACCGCATCGGCGGTATCGAGAAGCAGGACGGCACCGGCAACATCTCGTACGACCCGGCGAACCACGACTTCATGGTCCGCACCCGCCAGGCCAAGATCGACGGGATCGCGGTGCCCGATCTGGAGGTCGACGACCCGGACGGCGCGAGCACCCTGGTGCTCGGCTGGGGCTCGACATACGGCCCGATCACCGCCGCGGTCCGCCGGCTGCGCGCCGCGGGCGAGCCGATCGCCCAGGCCCATCTGCGCCACCTCAACCCCTTCCCCGGGAACCTGGAGGAGGTGCTCCGGCGTTACCGCAGGGTGGTGGTGCCGGAGATGAACCTCGGCCAGCTCGCCACTCTCATCCGGGCGAAGTACCTGGTCGACGCGGAGAGCTACAACCAGGTGAACGGCATGCCGTTCAAGGCCGAGCAGCTCGCCACGGTTCTCAAGGAGGCCATCGATGACTGAGACCGCCGCGCACCCCGGGTCCGCGCCGACGGCCCCGGCCGCCTGCGGACCGGCGGCCCCCGGGACCGGCACCGGTTCCGGTCTGCTCTCCCTGGTGCCCAAGGCCGAGGCCAAGCAGTCCATGAAGGACTTCAAGTCGGACCAGGAGGTCCGCTGGTGCCCCGGCTGCGGTGACTACGCGATCCTCGCGGCCGTGCAGGGCTTCATGCCCGAGCTGGGGCTCGCCAAGGAGAACATCGTCTTCGTCTCCGGCATCGGCTGCTCCTCCCGCTTCCCGTACTACATGAACACCTACGGGATGCACTCCATCCACGGCCGGGCCCCGGCCATCGCGACCGGGCTCTCCTCCTCCCGCCGCGATCTGTCGGTCTGGGTGGTCACCGGCGACGGCGACGCGCTCTCCATCGGCGGCAACCACCTCATCCACGCCCTCCGGCGGAACGTCAATCTCAAGATCCTGCTCTTCAACAACCGGATCTACGGACTGACCAAGGGCCAGTACAGCCCCACCTCCGAGGTCGGCAAGATCACCAAGTCGACTCCGATGGGCTCGCTGGACGCCCCCTTCAACCCGGTGTCGCTGGCGCTGGGCGCGGAGGCCACCTTCGTCGCGCGGACGGTCGACTCCGACCGCAAGCACCTCACCTCGGTACTGCGGGCCGCCGCCGACCACGAGGGCACCGCCCTGGTGGAGATCTACCAGAACTGCAATATCTTCAACGACGGTGCCTTCGAGGTCCTCAAGGACAAGCAGCAGGCCGAGGAGGCCGTGATCCGTCTGGAGCACGGGGAGCCGATCCGCTTCGGCACCGACGGCGCCAAGGGTGTCGTACGGGACCCCGCGACGGGCGATCTCGAAGTCGTCGAGGTCACCCCGGAGAACGAATCGCGGATCCTGGTCCACGACGCGCACAGCGCCTCGCCGACCACCGCTTTCGCGCTCTCCCGGCTGGCCGACGCGGACACCCTCCACCACACCCCGATCGGTGTGCTGCGCTCCGTCCGGCGCCCGGTCTACGACACCCTCATGGCCGACCAGCTCGACCAGGCCGTGGAGCAGAAGGGCAAGGGCGATCTGGCCTCGCTGCTCGCGGGCAACGACACCTGGACCGTCGTCGGCTGACCCGGCCCGTCCTGTCCCGGCCGACCTCGGACCCGTCCGGTCCGTACCGCCGCGACAGCGGCCGGTCCGGAGAAACCGGTCCGCCGAAGCCGCCCCCCACCGCGCATCCCGCGGCAGGGGGCGGCTTCGCTCGTTCACCGGTGGCGCCCCGGCCCCGCCGCCGCCCGGGTTCCGCACCACCGGCCTGGGCCCGGAGCGCCCCGGCTCTGCCCGGCCCGGCTCGGCTCCGCCCGTCTCCGTTCGTCTCGGCCCGGAGCGCCTCGGCCCGCCCGGGCCCGAATGCTCCACTCCGGTCATGACCGTATGTCGATACGGGCATGACAGCCCGGCCCCGGTGCGCGTACCGTCGTCGGCAGTATGCGGACGGACGGGACGCGGGCGAGACCCCGGGCCCGTACCGCGCGGCGGGTCGGGAGGATCCAGTGTCAGCGGACGGCGAGCAGCGAGCGGGACTGTTGTACGGGATCGGCGCCTACGGCATGTGGGGCCTGGTCCCGCTCTTCTGGCCACTGCTGAAACCCGCGGGCGCCACCGAGATCCTCGCCCACCGCATGACCTGGTCGCTGGTCGTCGTGGCCCTGGCCCTGCTCGTACTGAAGCGTTGGCAGTGGATACGCGAGCTGCTCCGCGACCGCCGGAAGCTCGGGTTCATCTCGGTGGCCGCGGTGGTCATCTCCGTCAACTGGGGCGTTTTCATCTGGGCGGTGAACACGGGCCGGGTGGTGGAGGCGTCCCTCGGCTACTTCATCAATCCGCTCGTCACCATCGCGATCGGCGTCCTCGTACTGAAGGAGCGGCTCCGTTCCGTGCAGTGGGCGGCGGTCGGTATCGGTGTTCTCGCGGTACTGGTCCTGACGGTCGGCTACGGGCAGCCGCCCTGGGTCTCCCTCGTACTGGCCTTCTCCTTCGCCGTCTACGGCCTGGCGAAGAAGAAGACCAATATCGGCGGACTGGAGTCGCTGGCGGCGGAGACCGCGATCCTCTTCGTCCCGGCCCTGGGCTATCTGATCTGGCTGGCGGCACAGGGCGGCCTGGCCTTCGGGAACGAGGGCGTCGGGCACGCGCTGCTGCTCGCCGCGACCGGCCTGGTGACCGCGGTGCCCCTGATCTGCTTCGGCGCGGCGGCGATCCGGGTGCCGCTGTCGACGCTGGGGATGCTCCAGTATCTGGGGCCGATCATCCAGTTCCTGCTGGGAGTGCTGTACTTCCACGAGTCGATGCCGGCGGAGCGGTGGGCCGGGTTCACCCTGGTGTGGCTGGCGCTGACGGTGCTGACCTGGGACGCGCTGCGCACGGCGCGGCGTACGCGGGCCCGGGCGGACCGGCTGCGGGCGGCGGAGGCAGAGGCGGAGCCCGGGATTCCGGGGCCGGAGGCGCCCCGTCCGGACGGACGTCCCGCGTCGGCGCCCGCACCCCGCGCCGGGTCCACCGCCTGAACCGTCCGGCAGGCGCCCCCGCCCAGCACCGGGCCCACCGCCCGAGCCGTCCGGCGCCCCGGACACACCCCACCGCAGTGGCCCAATCCACCACCCGACCGGCCCACATCCGCCCGCCCGCCCCGGGCCGCCGCACCCCTCCGGTGTTACGACCGGAGGAAGGCGTCCCGGGCCGTCCGGGGCCGTCAGCGGACGGAGTGCGGATATGTCCCAGCCCCTGCCCCTGGCCCTTTCCGTCGATTTCGGCGCGGGCTTCTCCGAGGCCTGGAACGCGGTGGCCAGGTTCATACCCAAGCTCATCGGCTTCCTCGCCGTACTGCTGATCGGCTGGTTCATAGCCAAGCTGATCGCCCGGGTGGTGGACCGGCTGCTGCGTCGGGTGGGCTCGGAGAAGCTCGCCGAGCGGAGCGGCGCGGCCCATGCCCTGCGCAATTCCTCGTACGACGCCACCGGCATCCTCACCAAGATCATCTATTACGGGCTGCTGCTGATCGTGCTCCAGCTCGCGTTCGGCGTCTTCGGCCCGAACCCCATCAGCGTGATGATCAACGCCGTGGTCGCCTGGCTGCCGAGGGCCATCGTGGCGCTGGTGATCGTGGTGGTGGCGATGGCCATCGCCCGCGCCGTGCGGGAGATCATCAACGACGCGCTCAGCGGTACCTCGTACGGAAAGGTCCTGGCGACCGTCGCCTGGGCGTTCATCGTGGCGCTCGGCGCGATCGCCGCGCTGGGTCAGGCGGGGATCGCCACCGCGATCACGGGCCCGCTGCTGCTGGCAGTGCTCGGCACGGTCGCCGGCATCCTGATCGTCGGTGTCGGCGGCGGTCTGATCGGGCCGATGCGCTCGCGCTGGGAGAACTGGCTCTCGCGGGCCGAGGCGGAGTCGTCGGGCTCGGCCCGGGACAGTATCAGCGCCTACCAGGCGGGCCGGTCCGACGCGGCGGCCGGACAGCCCGCGCCGGGCGCACGCACGACTCCGGGTGCGACGGGACGGCCGGGGCAGACGGGTCAGGCCGGGCAGACGGGCCGCGAGGGCTCCGGCGGGACGGGCCGCCGGGGCGACGAGGGCCCCTTCGACCCGATGTGACCGGGCCGGGCACCGGTGCGGGCCGGGGGCGGCCCCACCCGACGGGCCGCCGATGCGGACATACGGGGCCGGGCCCGAGCGGGTCCGGCCCCGTACGGCCCCGTACGGCGGCGTACGGCGGCGTACGGCTCAGGGCCCGGTCCGCGTCCGCGCCGCCGAGTCTCAGCGCGGGTCCCACCAGTCCCACCGGGTCTTACCGGGTCTTACCGGGTCTTACCGGGTCTTACCGGGCCAGCAGATCGTGCTCCCGCACCAGCCAGCAGACCGCGGTGAGCCGCAGCGTGGCGAAGTCGTACCCCACGGGTTCGGTCCACTCCGTCTCCGCGAGCCAGTCCGTGAACCCCAGCACGTAGTCGCTCAGATCCTCGCGCCGTACGGCTTCCGATACCGCCCACCCGGCGGTACGGGAACCGGGGCGCCCGCCCCCGCCGGCCGCCCGCTGCCGGGGCACCAGGGTGTCCCGCACGCTTGCCGCGTGCTGGTCGACGGCGGCCACGAGCCCCGGGTCGAAGGCGAACTCCGCAAGCCGCGGCAGATAGGCCGCCACCACGCCCACGAGCGGGCAGTCGGGGGCCGGGCCGGGGCCGGGCGGCGGGGAGGGGCGGTCCATCGTCCCACCGTACGTGCCGGAAAAGCAGGTACAGGCGTGACATTCATCGCAGCTCGGACATCCGGCGGGCGTTCACCGGACCATTCCGCAGCCCGGACCGTTCGACAGCCCGGGCCGTTCAACAGCCCGGCCGGACTCCCGGCCGTTCCGCAGCCCGGCCGCCGCCAGCAGCGTTCCCGCGGCCACCATCACCAGCGGTACGACCAGCCCCGCCCGGAGGGCCTCGATCCGGGCACCGCCCCCGGCGAGTCCGTAGACGGCGGTGACCGCGGAGATCCCGAACGCGCCGCCGAACTGCATCGCGGTCTGGAGCAGCCCTCCGGCCAGCCCCTGCTCCTCGTCCGCGACCCCGTCGGTGGCGGCGACGGTCAGCGGCCCGAACGCCAGGCTGAAGCCGATGCCCGTGAGCAGGAACGAGGGCAGCATCGCGGCGTACGCCCAGTCCTCGGCGACCGGCAGGAACAGCGCGTATCCGCCGACGGCCGCCAGAAAGCCCGCGTAGATCACCCGGGCCGTGCCGTAACGGTTCACCAGCCGCGGGGTGACCGTGGGCACGATCAGCACCTCGACACACATCGCCAGCAGGGCGAACGAGGTCTTCAGCGACGACCAGCCGCGCAGTTCCTGGAAGTAGAGGGTGGCCATGAACTGGAAGCCGAAGAACGCCCCGAAGAAGAGCAGCATCCCGGCGTCGGCCCGGACGACCGGGGTGTTCCGCAGAAAGCCGAGGCGGATCAGCGGTACCGCGGCCCGGCGCTCGACGCGGACGAACACCGCCGTCAGCAGGGCCCCCGCGCCGAGGGCGGCGAGGGTGGGAACCCACCCCGCGAGGCCGTGTTCGAGGCGGACGATTCCGTAGACGAGCAGCAGCATCGCGCCCGCCGCGGTCACGGCTCCGGCGACGTCGAACCCCTCGGTACGCGGCGGGGCCGGGTCCGCGGGCAGCAGTACGGCCGCCGCCGCCAGCATCGGTATGGCCAGGGCGACGGGGGCGAAGAAGACCCAGCGCCAGCCGGCCTCGGTGAGCAGCCCGCCGATGACGAGGCCGAGCGCGAATCCGGCGCCCGAGGTCGCCGCGTAGAACATCAGGGCCCGGGTGCGCAGCGGCCCCTCCTCGTACGAGGTGGTGATGACGGACAGGGCGGCGGGGGTGAGGAAGGCGGCCGCAACTCCGGTGACGAACCGGGAGACGACCAGCATCCAGCCCTCGGTGCCGAGGCCGCCGAGCCCCGAGAAGGCGGTGAAGACGGCGAGCCAGAACAGGAACATCCGGCGGCGTCCCAGCAGATCGGCGGCGCGGCCGCCGAGCAGGGTGAAGCCCGCGTAGCCGAGGACGTAACCGCTGACCACCCAGGCCGCCGTACCGGTGGAGAGTCCGAGGTCGGCCCGGATCGAGGGCACGGCGACGGCGAGCATCGCGACGTCGATGCCCTCCAGGAAGACCGTGCCGCAGAGGACGGCCAGCAGTGCCCGGGCCCGCCCGGACATGGCCGGCGGCCGGGCACCGGCGCCCGGCCCCGGAGCGGCCGGGGGTGCGGAAGAGGCTGGGGGTACGACGGGCAGGGAGGACATCGGCCGGCTCCGGAAGGGGTATGCGGGCGCGTCGGGGCAGGCCGGGAACACGGCGGTGCCCCGGCTGCGTGTGGGACGGGACGGGTGCAGGGGGAAGAGGGTGGTTACCGCTACGGGGGTCGGTTCCCTCTTGTAACCACCCCGATCTTCGGGCAGCATGACGACCTGCGGAAGGAGGCACTTTGACGTCACCGGGTTACCTGGGAGTGACCGAGTTCGAGGACGACGGGGACCCGGACCCCTTCCAGTGGGACACCCGCGGGGACTGCGAGGTGCGGCAGATCCTGGACCGCGTCGCCGACAAGTGGTCGCTCCTGGTCATCGCGCTGCTCGACAGCCGGGTCGTGCGCTTCAGCGAACTGCGCCGCGAAATCGACGGGATCAGCCAGCGGATGCTGACCGTGACACTGCGCCAGCTGGAGCGGGACGGGCTCGTCAGCCGTACCGTCCATCCGGTCGTACCGCCGCGTGTGGAGTACGGCCTCACCGCGCTCGGCTGCACCCTGCACACCACGATCCGGTCGCTGGTCACCTGGACCGAGGAGCACCGCGGCGAGATCGCGGCGGCCCGGACGTCGTACGACACCCGTGAGGCAGAGGCCGCCCGTGAGGCCCGGGAAGCCCAGGCGGCACAGCAGACGGCGCAGGAAGCCAGGCGCACGCCCTCCGTACAACCAGCCGTACAACCCGCCGTACAACCCGCCCAGGGCATCAGCGGCACCCGGACGGCACAGCACCGGCGGCAGGAACGATGACGACGCACCCTTCGGCCGACGGCGACCGCCCCGGTCACGAGAGCCTCCCCGGGCACGACGGCCGGGACGCGGTACAGCCGGGTGCGGCCCGGAAGCGGCGCCCGGCCGCGGCGCTGCGCGCCCTGCGGCATCCGGCGGCGGCTCCGCTGGCCCTGTTCGCCGCCGGGGCGGCGGGCACGGTCTATCTGTACGGCACCAATCCGCACGAGGCCGGGCAGTGGCTGCCCCGCTGCCCGTTCCGTCTGGTGACCGGTCTGCTCTGCCCGGCCTGCGGCGGTACGCGGATGGCCTACGACCTGATGCACGGTGATATCACCGCGGCCTGGGCCGACAACCGGATGCTGCTCCTCGTCGCGCCGTTCGCGCTCGCACTGCTGGGCCGCTGGGCGTACGAGGGACTGCGCGGGCGCCGCTGGCGGTTGCGGCTGAGCAAACGGGCGCAGGTCCTGGTGCTGTCGACCGCCGTGGCGTGGACCGTGGTGCGCAACACCGTCTGATCCGGCGGGCGGCACCGTTCACGGTCGCGAGGCCGGCGGGACGCAATCCGCAAACATTCGGTTGATCACGGAACGGCCACGATCATTGGACCCGCCGCCCGTTTGGGCTAATGCCTCCTTTAACCTGCCCTTACATAGGGGGGCATTCAGCATGCGTTCTTGAGCGGTGCTTTCCACTCCCCTGAACCGGAATATGCCATTCCGGTTCTCCTCTTCCGCTCATCCAGGAGATCTTCATGACCGTCCCCACTCCGGACGCCCCGTACGGTTACGACCCGCAGGGCCGCCCCTACTCCGACAAGTCCAAGATCACCGCTGGTGTTCTCCAGATCCTCCTGGGCAGCCTCGGTATCGGCCGCTTCTACGTCGGCAACGTCGGCATGGGTGTGGCGCAGCTCCTCACCTGTGGTGGTCTGGGTGTCTGGGCGCTGATCGACGGCATCCTCTTCCTGACCAGCAACGACCGCACCGACAAGGACGGCCGCATCCTCCGCGGCTGATCCCCGGCCGCCGAGCCGGCCGCCGCCTGTGCGGCAACCGCTCCCCCGGCCGCGTACGGCGCGGCCGGGGAGCAGGCGGAGCGGGTCCGGAGGGGCTCCCCACCCTCGGGACCCGGCACCCCGCCGAACCATGCGCGACACCGGGCCGTTCACGGAACCGGGCCGTTCGCAACACACCGGGCCGCGGCGCGCGAACCGACGCGCCCCCGCCCGTCCGTGGCGCCTTGTGCGCCGGGGCCCGCGCCCCGGCACCCCGCGCCTCACACGCTCTCCGCGCCCCCGCCGCGCTCTTCCTCCGCCCCGGTCCGCCGGGCCCGGTGCGCCCGCACCTTGCTGCGATTGCCGCACCGCTCCATGGAGCACCAGCGCCGCCGGCCGGGCCGTGAGGTGTCGGCGAACAGCAGCAGACAGTTGCTCGTACCGCATTCGCGGATCCGGCGCGCGTACGGCCCGGTGAAGAGGTCCACCGCATCCCGCGCGACCGCCGACAGCACCTGGAGCCCGGTGGCACCGGGCACCCAGTCCCGGGTCGCGCCCGGCCCGAAACGGGGCACCGGCGGCGGATGCGCGGCCGCCGCGTCGACCACCGGACGCTGCACTGGAAGCTCACCATCGACGCCGCCGACCCGCTCGCCCGGGCCGACTTCCGGGCCACCGCCCTCGGTTACCTGGTCGAGGACCACAGCGTCCTGATCGCCGGACCGCGCGCCCAGGGGTATCTGCCGGAGGGCTCGACCGAGCGGCGGTACGGCCGGGACGTGTGGCGCGATTACGCCGCCGTCCGCCATCCGGGCGACCCGTACGACGAGGCGAAGGGCGTGGGCCGCCAGCTGCTCTTCCAGCGGATCCCCGAGCCCAAGACCGTGAAGAACCGCCTCCATCTCGATCCGCACCCGGGCCAGGACCGCAGGGAGGCGGAAGTCGAACGGCTCCGGGGGCTGGGGGCGACGGTGCTGTACGAGCAGCACCAGCCGATCGGCGTCTGGACGACCATGGCCGACCCCGAGGGCACCTGACACTGGCACACCTGCCCGACTGCACACCCAGCACCCAGCACCCAGCACCCAGCACCCAGACCTGATACCCGACACCCGAACGGACAAGAGCGGAAACCGATCACTCAGCGACCATCGATGTTCTGTATACGAACACGACTGACCGGTTTCTGCTCTTGACGGTCCATCGGGCTCTCCCGGACTCTGAGCACCGCGCACCACCCGCTCCAACGCCCCGGAATCCGCCACTCCGGTGCGGTCCGCTCACTCCGTCCTGTCCCCGTACGGAAGCTCCGGAGCCCCCACATGAGACTCTCCGCACCCAGCCTTTCCGGCATATCCGGGCGCGCCGTCGCCGGGGCCGCGATAGCCCTGGCCGGGCTGCTCGCCACCGCCACCCCGGCGGCGACAGCACCGGCCGGCGCCACCACGGCCGCCCCGACGACCACCGCGGCGGCCCTCGCCCCGCCCGACATACCGCTCGCCAATGTGAAGGCGCACCTCACCCAGTTCCAGTCGATCGCCGCGGCGAACGGCGGCAACCGCGCGCACGGCCGCCCGGGCTACCGCGCCTCGCTGGACTATGTGAAGGGCAAGCTGGACGCGGCCGGATACACGACCACCATCCAGCAGTTCACCTCGGGCGGTGCCACCGGCTACAACCTGATAGCCGACTGGCCCGGCGGCGACCCCAACCAGGTCCTCATGGCGGGGGCCCATCTGGACTCCGTGAGCACGGGCGCCGGGATCAACGACAACGGCTCCGGCTCCGCCGCCGTCCTCGAAACGGCCCTCGCGGTATCCCGGGCCGGGCTCCAGCCCACCAAGCACCTGCGGTTCGGCTGGTGGGGCGCGGAGGAGGTCGGCCTGGTCGGCTCCCGCTACTACGTGAACAACCTGCCGACCGCCGAGCGCGCCAAGGTCTCCTCGTATCTCAACTTCGACATGGTCGGGTCCCCGAACCCCGGTTACTTCGTCTATGACGACGACGTCCAGCTGGAGAAGGTCTTCAAGGACTACTTCGCCGGACTCGGCGTCCCCACCGAGATCGAGACCGAGGGCGACGGACGCTCGGACCACGCCTCCTTCAAGAACGTGGGCATCCGGGTCGGCGGGCTGTTCACCGGGGCGGGCCGGACCAAGACCGCCGCGCAGGCACAGAAGTGGGGCGGCACCTCGGGCCAGGCGTTCGACCGCTGCTACCACTCCTCCTGCGACACCACGGCGAACATCAACGACACCGCCCTCGACCGGAACAGCGACGCGGTCGCGCATGCGATCTGGACCCTGGGCACCGGATCGGTCCCGCCGGGCGACGTCTACGAGAACACCGCCGATGTCGCGATCCCGGACAACGGCGCGGCCGTGACCTCCACGGTCACCGTCTCCGGCCGGACCGGCAACGCGCCCGCCGCTCTCTCCGTCGGCGTCGACATCCGGCACACCTGGCGCGGCGACCTGGTGGTCGATCTGCTCGCCCCGGACGGTACGGCCTACCGGCTGAAGAACTCCAGCGGCAACGACTCCGCGGACAACGTCATCGCGACCTATACGGTCAACGCCTCCGCCGAGGCCGCCAACGGCGACTGGAA
This sequence comes from Streptomyces sp. NPDC003691, assembly GCF_053981115.1. Lineage (NCBI taxonomy): Bacteria > Bacillati > Actinomycetota > Actinomycetes > Kitasatosporales > Streptomycetaceae > Streptomyces > Streptomyces sp. NPDC003691. The sequence goes on from NZ_JBSFNQ010000016.1 coordinate 39,788, forward strand.
GCTGCGCGTCCAGGACATCGGCGCCCAGGACACCGGCTACATCAACAGCTGGAAGCTGACCTTCTAGCCAGGGCCCCGGCCGCGGCCCGCGAGGGCCGCCCCGGACCCGCCGCCCCCCACCGCCGCATGCGTGTGTCCCCTGGACACGCGCATGCGGTCGTGTGCGGCCCGGCCGGTGCGCCCGGGCCGTCAGGCCGTGATGTCCTTGGTGGTGAACCGCGCCCAGGCCGCCGATCCCAGCACCGCGACATACAGCGCCTGGAGCCCCAGGTTCTTCCGGATTTCGGCCCAGTGGACCGGATCGCGCAGCAGATCCGAGAAGGACAGCCAGTAGTTCGGGAAGAGATACGGGTGGACCACGTCCAACTGCGGGATCGAGCCCAGGATCTGCACGGTGATCACCAGGCCGACGGTGGTGGCCATGGCCGCGATCCCGCTGCCGGTCAGGGTGGAGACGAAGATCCCGAGCGCGGCGACCCCCGCCAGTGAGAGCGCGACGACCAGGGCGACCGCCGCGGCCCGCAGCAGCCCGTCCGCGAAGGAGATCCGCGTCCCCGAGATCGTCGTGACGTCCCCGAGGGGGAACAGGACCGCCCCGACCACCAGCGCGGACGCCGCCACGACAAAGGTCGCCAGCAGGCAGAACGCCAGCGCCGTCGTGAACTTGGCGAGCAGCAGCCGGGTCCGTCCGGCGGGGGCGACCAGCAGATACCGCAGGGTGCCGGAGGCCGACTCCCCCGCGACCGCGTCGCCCGCGATCACCCCGACCGCCATCGGCAGGAACACCGGCAGTGTGGCGGCGAGCGCGGCGAAGACCAGGAACAGACCGTTGTTGGTGACCTGGGAGATAAAAGCGGGGCCTTCCCCACCGCCCTCGCCGCCGCCACCGCCGCCTCCCCCGCCGGTCTCGATCCGTACGGCGACACCGATCAGCACCGGTACGGCGGCGAGCACCCCGAGCAGGGCGATCGTGCGCCAGCGGCGCAGGGTGATCAGCAGCTCCGAGCGGAACAGCCCCAGCGTCCACAGCGCCCCGCGGGCCTCCGCGCCCCCGGCGCCCCCGGTCCCGGCGACCGCGGCGGGCCCCTCCACCACCGGATCCACCACCGGATCCGCCACCAGGCCCGGACCCGGCACCGGCCCCGTCACCGGGTCCGGCACCGGCCGGTCCGTCTCAGCCCGCGACATCGAATCCCTCTCCCGTCAGCGCCACGAACGCGTCCTCCAGCGACGCCCGCTCCACCCCGAATCCGCGCACCCGCACCCCCGCCGCGACCAGCGCCGCGGTCAGCTCCGCGAGTTCGGCCCCGGGGCCCGGCGGATCGCCGGTGACCCGGTCGCTCCCGGCTTCGGCGGCGACCTCGGTGATGCCCCGTTCCTTGAGCACCCGGGCGGCCTCCTCCGTATCCGGTGTGAGCACGGTCAGCCGCCCCCGGGCCCGCGCCGCCAGTTCGGCGACGGAGCCCTGGGTGAGCAGTCTGCCCCGGGCCATCACCGCGGCATGGGTACAGACCTGTTCGATCTCGTCGAGGAGGTGGGAGGAGAGGAAGACGGTCGTGCCGTCGGCGGCGAGTTCCCTGACGAGGGCCCTGATCTCCCGCATGCCCTGCGGGTCGAGCCCGTTCGTCGGCTCGTCGAGTACGAGGAGCTGCCGGGGCCGCAGCAGGGCCGCGGCCAGTCCGAGGCGCTGTTTCATCCCCAGGGAGTACGCCTTGGCCTTCTTCTCCGCCGCCGGGGCCAGGCCCACCCGTTCCAGGGCGGCGGCGACCCGGGCGCGCCGGGTGCGGGGGTCGGCGGTGGGGTCCGCGGCGTCGAACCGGAGCAGATTGTCCCGGCCGCTGAGGAAGCCGTAGAGAGCCGGGCCCTCGATCAGCGCGCCCACCTTCGGCAGGACCCGGCCGGCCGCGGCGGGCATCGCCTCGCCGAGCACCGTCGCCCGGCCGGCGGTCGGTTCGATCAGCCCCATCAGCATCCGGATGGTGGTGGTCTTGCCCGAGCCGTTCGGCCCGAGGAAGCCGAAGACGCTGCCGGCGGGCACGGTGAGGTCGAGCCGGTCGACGGCGAGCTGGCCGCCCCGGAAGCGCTTGGTGAGCCCCCGCGTCTCGATGACCGCTGTCATTCCGTCCCCCGATTCCCGCCGTACGTCATGCCCGCGCCCGCCCGGGTACGCCCCCGGACGCCCGGCACCCGGGACCGGCCGCCGGTTCCGTCCACCGTACGCCCGCGGCGCACCGGCCGGGCGGACAGGCGCATACCCCCGGGCACCGCCCGAAGGCGGCACCCGGGGGATCCGGCCGGCCCGCGCAGGGTCCGCCTCCGGACGGACGGCGCTACTCCGCCGGCACGTTCTAGCGGTCGGCGTTCGCCGCCTTCACCAGCGCGTCCTTGGTGACGGCACCCACGTACACCGTGCCGTCGTCCGTCATCAGGGCATTGACCAGGCGGGTCTTGAAGACCGTGCCCGAGCCGAACTTCCCGCTGACCGAGTCGCTGAAGGAGCCGAGGAGCTTGTCGGCCTCCGGCGGCAGCGCGCCGCCCCCGGAGCCGGTGGCACCCGCGGCGGCCGGGGTGCCGATCCTGGCGACGGCGTTCCAGCCCTCGCCGATCACCTTGGTGTCGCCGGACTCGCCGAGACCGCCGAGGTCGCCCAGGCCGCCGAAGCCGGATCCGGGGCCGAAGCCGCCGTTCCGCCCTTTGCCGTCCGCCTTCTTCTCCGCGGCCGCGCCGGCCTTCTCCGCTTCCTTCCGCAGGTCCTCCGCGTCCTTCACGGTGGCGCCCTTGGGCGGGGTGAACGCGAAGTTCGAGGCGGCGGGCTTACCGAAGTCGACCTTGGTGAAGCCGACGTCGACGGCGGCCTTGCCCCCGGAGAACGGAACGACGGTGAACTTCAGCGGCGTTCCGGTCTTCGAGTCGACCGCGATCTTCACCGAACCGATCGTCGATCCGCTCCCCTTCGGCTCGACGACGAGCTGGTAGGCGGAGCGCCCGGCGACCCGGACCGTGCCGTCGACCGTGACCGATGTCGACTTCTCGGCGGCCTTCAGCACCTCGGCGGCGAGCGTCTTGGGCGTGGGCAGCTCCTTCGGCGCGGTGGAGTGCTTCGCCGCGCCGCCGGCCTTCCCGCTCCCGGCCTTCCCGCCGCCGGTCCCGGTGCCCTTGTGGTGGAAGACCTCGTTCGAGGCGCTGTCGTACGCCCACACCTCGTCGCCGTTGCGGATCAGGCTGTACTCGGAGGTCTTCTCGACGATCGACACCTTCTGCCGCTCGGGGCCGTCGATCGCCACCCGCAGGGTGTGCTTGCCGGTGGCCAGCTGCGCCAGCTTGGCGTCCGGGGCCGCCGACGAACCCCCGCCGTCCTTGCCGGCGCCCCCGCCGCCGTGGCCCGCGCCGCCGAGGAAGGAGCCCGCGACATCCGCGATACCGGGGAGCCCGAGATCAGTGCTGATCTTCACCGAGCCGGACAGCTGCTGGGTGTCGGAGGCCGCGATCTTCTCGATCAGCTCCTGGGCGGTGATCTGCGGCAGGTCCGGGTCTCCGGAGGCGGCGAGGGCCGGGACGAGCCCGATGGTCGCCGCCGCGACTCCGGCGACCGCCACCGGAAGGGCGTAGCGCGCCGCGCGGCGACGCCGGTTGCCGGGCTCCCCCGTCTCCTGGCCGGTCCGTGCGCTGTCGTCGTTCGGTGCCATGGTGTGGCCTACCTCCGTGGTCACGTGGTTCACGTGGTCGTTCGGAAGCGGTACGGCGCAGTGCCGGTGCGGTGCGAGGCGCCGCCGTGCGCGCGCCGTGGTCCGGCGCTGTCGCGTGCGGCGCGACGGTGTGCATGCCCTGCAGTGCTGTGCCGTGCTTCCCGAGCAGTGGTTCCATCTGACCAAATCACCGGCGTCCGGGCGTCAATCCGCGGGAGCAATTGGGCGTACTGCTGAAGGATGACGGCCGGGGCCCCGGCTCCCCCGTTCAGCCCCCTCGTATGGGGGAGAACCCCGGGACCGGCGTCGGGGGCATCCCTGTTGCGGAGTCCGGGTCCGGCGCCCCGCCGAAGTCGTGGCCTGCGGCTATGCGGTGGACCCGGGGCCGCAGGAACTCCAGGGTCAGCTCGGCCCGCCGGGCCCGCCATTCGTCCGAGGCGCCGGCCGGGTCGTCGGCGTACCTCCGCCGCCGTACGTCCGCGACGACCGCGGCGGGGGCGCCGAGCCGGGCCAGGACACCGAGCGCCTCGGCCTTGCTGATCAGCCGGCCGTCCCGGAGGGTGACCACGGCCCGGGCGAGGGTCAGCATCCCGAAGTCGACCCAAATGTCGGCGTGGAACAGCTTCTCGTCGTCGAGGTGCGGCAGCCAGTACTCCGTCAGGTCCCGCACGATGAACTCCCGGAGCTGCCGCTCCGTCACCTCGGGGAGGAGCCCCGTCGGCGGCAGGCCGTCCAGTACCAGGCCGAAGCGGTGGAGTTCGCTCCGGGTGACGGGGGTGACGGGCCGCCGGAACAGCTCCCGGTGGGCCCAGGTCAGGTGCTCGTGCCGGGGGTCCGCCAGTTCCGTCACGGCGACATAGCTGCAGTGCAGCTTCTCCGCGACCGGCCCGGCGCCCTCCAGGCCGCGGTGGAAGGCGGCGAGCCGCCGCTCCTCCTGCCGGGTGCACGGCCGTTCGACAACCGCGATCAGGTCCAGGTCGGAGCGGCCGGGACGGTAGTCCGTGCCCGCGGCGACGGATCCATGGGCCCAGACCGCGACCGGCCGCACCACGGACCGCAGTTCCTCGGTGAAGCGGGAGAGCAGTCGGTCGGTGGCCGGGTCCGCCGTCGGAGAGGTCTTCGTCGAGGTCATGGGAGCAAGTCTGACCGGACGGACGCCGGAACGGCAGACCGCGTCGGCGCGGCCCGGCAGCGGGCGGAAGGGCCGCTCGGGCCCGGCGGCGGGGGAAGGGGCCGCTCGGCCCGGCGGCGGGTGGAAGGGCCGCTCAGCCCGCCCGGTGCACCACCGCGTCGCACAGCTCTTCCAGCGCGGCCTTCGCATAGCACTCCGGCAGCGGGGCCAGCATCGCGCGGGCCTCCTCGGCGTACCGGATGGTGTCCTTCCGGGCGCGCTCCAGGGCGGGGTGGGCGCGCAGCCCGGCGAGCACCTCGGCGTGCCGTGCGTCGTCCGTCAGATCGCCGTCGAGGAGCGCGACCAGCGCCAGGTCCTCGGGACGGCCCTCAGCCGCGGCCCGGGCCCGGAGGTGGAGCACCGGCAGGGTGGGGATGCCCTCGCGGAGGTCGGTCCCGGGCGTCTTGCCGGACTCGTGGGAGTCGCTGGCGATGTCGAGGACGTCGTCGGCGAGCTGGAAGGCCACCCCGAGACGCTCGCCGTACTGGGTGAGGATGTCCGTGACGCCCTCGTCGGCGCCGGACATCATCGCGCCGAAGCGGCCGGAGACCGCGATCAGCGAACCCGTCTTCCCGCCGATGACGTCCAGGTAGTGCTCGACCGGGTCGCGTCCGTCGCGCGGTCCCGCGGTCTCCAGGATCTGGCCGGTGACCAGCCGCTCGAATGCCTCGGCCTGGATACGGACGGCCTCGGGACCGAGATCGGCGAGGATATGGGAGGCGCGGGCGAAGAGGAAGTCGCCGGTGAGGACGGCGACGGAGTTGCCCCAGCGGGCGTTGGCACTGGGCACCCCGCGCCGGACGTCGGCCTCGTCCATCACGTCGTCGTGGTAGAGCGTCGCCAGATGGGTCAGCTCGACGACGACGGCGGAGGGTACGATTCCGGGCGCGTGCGGATCGCCGAACTGCGCCGCGAGCATCACCAGCAGCGGCCGAAAGCGCTTGCCCCCGGCGCGCACCAGATGCTGGGCCGCCTCGGTGATGAACGGCACCTCGCTCTTGGTGGCTTCGAGCAGACCCGCCTCCACGGCCGACAGTCCGTTCTGGACATCGGCTTCGAGAGCCTGGTCCCGCACGCTCAGCCCGAACGGTCCGACGACGGTCACGAGGGGGTCTCCTGTCTGCTGATAATCACACGGATTGTCGATGTGTCTCCGGATTCACTCAAGTCAGCGTATCCGGTCGCGTTTGGATCACCGTGGGCGCCTTCCCGCCGCCGCCGGTATGTTCGTGATCAGTAGATACGACCAGAGGTGAGCCCTTTCGGCGGTATCGACGACGGCCGCTTCGCCCGCCCCCGCGAACGGCTCCGGGGCGGTCCCGGAGACGCCGCCGGGACGGCCCGTTCCGGCCCCGTCCCGAGCCCGTTTCCCGGCCCCCGACCGGGGACCGGACGGCTCCGGACCGCCGCCAGGGCGCACCCGTACCCGCGCACCGAGGCCACGCCATGCGCCAGCACCCCGAACCGTACGACCACACCTCTCACGACGACCCCACCCGTACCGGCCCGGCGCCCGCCCACGGACCGTACACCCCCGGCCCGCACGGCCATGACCGGCCCGGCTCCGGGGCCGTCTCCGCCGCCGGGCCGGAAGCCGGGGCGGGAACGGGAACGGGAACGGACGCCGGGCCGGGAGCCTGGCCAGGAACCGGACCGGGAACGGGAGCCGGGCCGGAAGCAGGACCGGAAGCAGGACCGGAAGCAGGGCCGTACGAAATCCGGCAGGACGACCTCCGTATCCCGCTCGCCGACGGCGTCCATCTCCATGCCCGGGTCCGGCGCCCGGTCACCGACACCCCCGTCCCCGTGCTGCTCGAATACGCCCCCGAGCGGCTCACCGATGCCACCGCGGCCCGCGACGCCCGGCGTCATCCCTGGTACGCGGCCCACGGCTATGCCTCCGTACGCGTCGATGCCCGGGGCCACGGCGCCGGCGAGGGCCTGCCGACCGGCCGGTGGGGCGGGTCCGGGCGCTCGCTCGCCCTCGACGCGGCGGCGGACGCCGCGGACGCCGCCCGGGTCGTCGGAGAGCTGGCGGCGCTGCCGTGGAGCAACGGCCGGATCGGCATGTTCGGTCTGGGGCCGGGTGCCGCGATCGCCCTGCGGACCGCGGCGCTGGCCCCGGAGGGGCTCCGGGCGGTCGTCGTGGCCGACGCCTGTCTCGACCCGTACGGCGAGGACGGCGCCCTGCTCGGCGGCGCCGTCGCGGCCGACGCCCTGCACGCGCGCTCCACGGCACTGCTGGCCGCGCTCTGTGCCCCGCCGGACCCGCTGTACGCGGGGGACCGCTGGCGGGAACTGTGGACGGCCCGGACGGCGGCGGTGGAGCCACCGCTGTACGGCGCCCTGGCGCACCAGCTCCGCGACGACCACTGGGGCGTCTGGTCGGCGCCCGCGGCGGGCCCGGGGCCCGGGCCCGCCGCGGGGCCCGCCACCGGCTCGGTCCGGGCCGCCGTGCTCGCCGTGAGCGGCTGGTACTCCCCCTTCCGCGACACCGTGCTCGCGCTGCTGGACGCCCTGCCCCCGGACCGGGTGCGGGGGCTGATCGGCCCCTGGGCGCACCATTACCCCGACGAGCCGGGGCCGGGCCCCGCGACCGGTTTCCTCCACGAGACGCTGCGCTGGTGGGAACGGCATCTGAACCCCGCACCCCCGGCGGCCGGGCGCCCCGGCCGCGCCCCCTCCCCTCTTCCCGGGTACGGCCCCGCCCCGGCCGGACCGGCCCCCGGTGACGGCGGGGCCGGTGACACCCCGCCCGGACCGGCCCCACGCCGCGCCGCACCCGTCGTCCCTTCCGACAACGGGCCCGAACCCTCCCCCGACCCCGCGCTGCTGGTCCGTATCACCGGCCCCGGCGCCATGTCCTCGACCACCCCCAGGGGCCCCACCACCCCCGCCGAGCCCGGCGAGACGCCCGGCGCCACCACGCCCGGCGCACCCTCCCCCGACCTCTCCCCCTCCCCATCCCCCGGCCGCTGGATCGCGCTCCCCGTCTGGCCTTCCCCGGACATCCGGACGGTCTCCTTCGCCCTCCGGGGCACCCCCGTCCCCGTCGTCTCCCCGCAGCACACCGGCGCGGACGCGGGCCGCCCCCTCCCGGAGACGGGCCGGACGTCGGATCTTCCGCCCGATCAGCGGGAGGAGGACGCGCGCTCCGTGTGCTTCGAATTCCCCGTCCCGGGTGACGGCGTCACCGTGCTGGGCCGCCCCCGGGTGACGCTGCGGCTCCGGATGGACGTCCCCCACGGGCAGCTCGCCGTACGGCTGTGCGATCTCGCGCCCGACGGCTCGTCCTCGCTGATCACCCGGGGTGTGCTGAACCTGGCGGCCCGCCACGGCCCCGAGCGGTCCCGCGCCTGGCCCCCGGGGGCGGTCGAGGACGTGCCGCTGGAGCTGGCCGCGGCGGGGTACGCCGTACCGCCCGGTCACCGCCTCCGGCTCGCGGTCTCCTCCGCCTACTGGCCGTGGGTCTGGCCGGCGCCCGGCTCGTCGGCCGGGTTCGTCCTGCTTCCGGAGGGCTCCCGGCTGGACCTTCCGGTGTACGGGGGCCCTGCGGCACCGGCCCGGCACCCGGGTCCGCCGGAGCGGGTGGAACCGCTCGGCATCGTCTCCCCGGCCCCGCTCACCGCCCCCGGGGAACGCCGCCCGGAACGGGCCCTGACCCGGGACCTCGGCACGGACGAATGGCGGCTCGACACCGACCCGCGCCGCTGGGGCGCGGAGGGCGCGAGCCGGGTCCACCCGGACGGTCTCGAAGTCTTCGAGGAGGCCCGGGAGGTGCGGTCGGTCCGGTCGGACGATCCGCTCTCCGCCCGCGCCGAAACATCCCGGACGCTCCGCTTCCACCGGCCCGAAGCGGCCTGGGACATCACCGTCGAGGTCCGCTCGGTCCTCTTCTGCGACGCGGCGGACTTCGTCGCCGAGGACGAGGTGATCTGCCGGGAGCACCGCGGGGGCGGACCGTCGCGCGGGGAGGTGGTCTTCCACCGCAGTTGGGTGAAACGTTTCCCCCGGATGGCGGGATAGCGGCACCCTGCCGGTCCCGTGCGTCCCCCACGTAACGTGTGACCCGCAATCGCGAACCCGCGAACGCCGAGAGCAGCATGGAAAGCGAGGCAGGCACCGTGTCCGAGCAGAGCCCGCTCGACCTGGCGGAGGGCGACCCCTTCGGCCCGCACAACCTCCCCTACGGCGTCTTCACCACCCCCGCCGAACCGGACCGCCGCCGGATCGGTGTCCGCATCGGACGGTACGTGCTCGACGCGGGAGCGGCCGCACTCGCCCTCGGCTCCCCCTACGCCGCGCTCCTGGACCGCCCCTCCCTCAACCCCCTGCTCGCGGCCGGGCGCACCACCTGGCGGGACGTCCGCCGGGCACTGACCGCCTGGGTGACGGTCCCCGCCCACCGGGCCGCCGTGGAGCCGCTGCTGCACCCGCTGGACTCCGTGGTGCTCCATCTCCCGTACGAGGTCGCGGACTACGTCGACTTCTACGCCAGCGAGCACCACGCCACCAATGTGGGCCGGATGTTCCGCCCGGACAGCGAGCCGCTGACCCCCAACTGGAAGCACCTCCCGATCGGTTACCACGGCCGCGCGGGCACCGTGGTGGTCTCGGGGACGGAGATCGTACGGCCCCGGGGACAGCGCAAGGCCCCGGCGGATCCGGCGCCCGTGTTCGGACCGTCGGCGAAGCTCGACATCGAGGCGGAGGTCGCCTTCCTCGTCGGTACCCCGACCGCGCCCGGCAGCCCGGTGCCGCTCGCCGACTTCCGTGAGCACGTGTTCGGGCTCTCGCTGCTCAACGACTGGTCGGCGCGGGACGTCCAGGCATGGGAGTACGTACCGCTGGGCCCGTTCCTCGGGAAGTCCTTCGCCACCTCGGTCTCGGCCTGGGTCACCCCGCTCGAAGCCCTGGACGCGGCCCGCACCGCGCCGCCCGCCCGGGACGTCCCGCCGCTGCCCTACCTCGACGACTCCGCCGAGGAGGAGCCGGGCGGCTTCGACATCCGGATCTCGGTCGCCGTCAACGGCGAGGTGATCGCCGAGCCGCCGTTCGCCACCATGTACTGGACGGCGGCCCAGCAGCTGGCCCATATGACGGTGAACGGCGCCTCGCTGCGCACGGGCGACCTCTTCGCCTCCGGCACGGTCAGCGGCCCGGAGCTCCACCAGCGGGGCTCCCTGCTGGAGCTGACCTGGAACGGCCGCGACGCCCTCGAACTCCCCACCGGCAAGCGCACCTTCCTGGAGGACGGCGACACGGTCACCCTGACCGCCTGGGCCCCGGGCCCCGACGGCACCCGCACCGGCCTCGGCGAGGTCACGGGCCGCATCACGCCGTCCCGCTGAACCGGACGGCGTCAGCTCCGGTCACTCGTTCACCCGCGGGAAGGGGGTCCTCCCCCTTCCCGCCCGGTGCGCTGATCGCATCGGCACACTGCGCGTATGGCGGACGATACGGAAGCAGGACTCGGACGGCTCTGCCCGGAGCACTGCTGGCCGAGGCCGCCGGACGGCGGCTGGACGGCGGACGATCTGGATACCCTCCCGGGCCTGCCCCCGCATACGGAACTGATCGACGGCAGCCTGGTCTTCGCCTGTCGGCAGAACCTGTTCCACACCAGGACGATCAGCTGCCTCGCCCGGGCACTGGGGCAACGGCCCCCGCCCGGCTGCGAAGTACTCTGTCGGTTCACCATCGACATCGACCGTCAGAACCGGCCCGAACCGGATGTCTCGGTGGTGGAGGCGCACGCGATCACGGATCTTTGCCAGACCCGACTCCCCGCCTCCTCCGTCCTTCTCGCCGTCGAGGTCGTCTCCCCCGAATCCGTCAGCCGGGACCGTGAGACCAAGCCCCTCAAGTACGCCCGCGCCGGGATCCCCCACTACTGGCGGGTGGAGAACGACGAGGGCCGGGCCGTCGTCTACGTCTTCGAACGGGAGCCGGCCACCGGGCAGTACGTGGCCACCGGCATCTTCCACGACCGGCTGAAGGTCTCCGTGCCCTTCCCGGTCGACCTCGACCTCACCGAGATCACCCCCCGCCGCTCCCGGCGCGGTTGAGTCGCACGCACCGACGCCCCGGGGCCCGGCATCCGATTCAGGATGCCGGGCCCCGGGGCGTACGCGTCGGGCCGGGTCAGCGGACGAAGACGCCCGCCTGGTTCGCCAGGTCCAGGAAGTACTGCGGGGCGACGCCCAGGACCAGGGTGACCGCGACGCCGATGCCGATGGCGCCGACGGTCAGGGCCGAGGGGACCGCGACCGTGGGGCCGTTGGGCTTCGGTTCGCTGAAGAACATCAGCACGATGACCCGGATGTAGAAGAACGCGGCGATCGCGGAGGAGATCACACCGACCACGACCAGCGCCCCGGCGCCGCTCTCCGCAGCCGCCTTGAAGACGGCGAACTTTCCGGAGAAGCCGGAGGTGAGCGGGATTCCGGCAAAGGCCAGGAGGAAGATCGCGAAGACCGCCGCCACCAGGGGGGAGCGCCGGCCGAGGCCGGCCCACTGGGAGAGATGGGTGGCTTCGCCGCCCGCGTCGCGGACGAGGGTGACGACCGCGAAGGCGCCGAGGGTCACAAAGGAGTAGGCGCCCAGATAGAAGAGGACGGACGAGATGCCGTCCGGCGACACCGCGATCACACCGGCCATGATGAACCCGGCGTGGGCGATGGAGGAGTAGGCCAGCAGCCGCTTGATATCGGTCTGGGTGATGGCGATGATCGCGCCGGCCAGCATGGTCAGGATCGCCACGCCCCACAGCACCGGCCGCCAGTCCCACTTCAGGCCCGGCAGCACCACGTACATCAGGCGCAGCAGGGCCCCGAAGGCGGCCACCTTGGTCGCCGCGGCCATGAAGCCGGTGACCGGGGTGGGGGCGCCCTGGTAGACGTCCGGGGTCCACATATGGAAGGGGACCGCGCCGACCTTGAAGAGCAGGCCCATCAGGACCAGCGCCGAACCGATCAGCAGCAGTGCGTCGTTGCCCATGGTGCCGGCGAGCGCCGGGTCGATGGTCCGGACGCTGCCGTCCACGACATCGGCGATCTTCGCGTACGAGACGGAGCCCGCGTAGCCGTAGAGCAGGGCGACGCCGAAGAGCAGGAACGCCGAGGAGAACGCCCCGAGCAGGAAGTACTTGACGGCCGCTTCCTGCGACATCAGCCGCTTGCGCCGGGCGAGGGCGCAGAGCAGATAGAGCGGGAGGGAGAAGACCTCCAGCGCGATGAAGAGCGTCAGCAGGTCGTTGGCGGCCGGGAAGACCAGCATGCCCGCGACCGCGAACAGTGCCAGCGGATAGACCTCGGTGGTGGTGAAGCCCGCCCGGACCGCCGCCTTCTCGCCGTCGCTGCCGGGGACGGCAGCGGCCTGGGCGACGAAGGAGTCGACCGCGCTGCCGTGGGTCTCGGGGTCGAGCTTGCGCTCCGCGAAGGTGAAAACGGCGACCAGGGAGACCAGCAGGATCGTGCCCTGGAGGAAGAGCGTCGGACCGTCGATCGCGATCGCGCCCATGGCGGCGATGTTCACCTTGGAGGTGCCGTAGCCGCCCTCGGCGAGGGCGATCACCGCGGCGAAGGCGGCGACGAGCGCCACCGAGGCCAGCGCCACCTGGGCGGTGTAGCGGGCCCTGCGCGGCAGGAACGCCTCCAGCAGGAGGCCCACGATCGCCGCGCTGACGACGATCAGGATGGGTGCCAGCTGGCCGTACTCGATATCGGGTGCGTTGATCTTGTCGATCGGCTCGGCCGCCGTTGTCCACAGGGTGTGGACAGATGTCGGGCTCACTTGGCCTCCACCTCCGGCCGGGGGTCCTTCTGCTGTACGTCGGACAGGGTGTGCTCCACCGCCGGGTTCACGATCTCCGTCACCGGCTTGGGGTAGACACCGAGGAGGAGGAGCAGCGCGATCAGCGGGGTGATCACGGCCAGTTCACGCGGCCGCAGATCGGGCATGTTCCGGACTTCCTCCTTGACCGGGCCGGTCATCGTCCGCTGGTAGAGGACGAGGACGTAGAGCGCGGCCAGCACGATGCCGGAGGTCGCGACGATCCCGGCGACGGGATAGCGCGAGAAGGTGCCCACCAGCACCAGGAACTCGGAGACGAAGGGCGCCAGCCCGGGCAGCGACAGGGTCGCCAGACCGCCGATCAGGAAGGTCCCCGCGAGAACGGGCGCCACCTTCTGCACTCCGCCGTAGTCGGCGATGAGCCGGGAGCCGCGCCGGGAGATCAGGAAGCCGGCGACCAGCATCAGCGCGGCCGTCGAGATGCCGTGGTTGACCATGTAGAGCGTGGCGCCGGACTGCCCCTGGGAGGTCATCGCGAAGATGCCCAGGACGATGAACCCGAAGTGCGAGATGGAGGCATAGGCCACCAGCCGCTTGATATCGCGCTGGCCGACCGCGAGCAGCGCCCCGTAGACGATGCTGACCAGCGCCAGCACGATGATGACCGGGGTGGCCCACTGCGATGCCTCCGGGAAGAGCTGGAGACAGAAGCGGAGCATCGCGAAGGTGCCGACCTTGTCGACGACGGCGGTGATCAGCACCGCGACGGGCGCGGTGGACTCGCCCATCGCGTTGGGCAGCCAGGTGTGCAGCGGCCAGAGCGGCGCCTTGATGGCGAAGGCGAAGAAGAAGCCGAGGAACAGCAGCCGCTCGGTGTTGGTCGCCATGTCCAGCTGGCCGCTCGCCCGGGCCTCGGCGATCTCCGAGAGCGAGAAGCTCCCGGCGACCACATAGAGCCCGATCACCGCGGCCAGCATGATCAGCCCGCCGACCAGGTTGTACAGCAGGAACTTGACCGCCGCGTAGGACCGCTGGGCGGCCGCGTTCTCGTCGGTGCCCTGGTGCGCCCGGTCCCCGAAGCCTCCGATGAGGAAGTACATCGGGATGAGCATGGCTTCGAAGAGGATGTAGAAGAGGAAGACGTCGGTGGCCTCGAAGGAGAGGATCACCATCGCCTCGACCATCAGGATCAGGGCGAAGAAGCCCTGGGTGGGACGCCAGCGCGAACTGCCGGTCTCCACCGGGTCCGCGTCGTTCCACCCGGCCAGGATGATGAAGGGGATCAGCAGCGCGGTCAGCGCGATCATCACCGCGCCGATACCGTCCACGCCCAGTTCGTACCGGACGCCGAAGTCGGCGATCCACGCACGGGACTCGGTCAGCTGATAGCGCGCCCCGCCCGGTTCGAACCGGACCAGGACGATCGCCGCCAGCACCAGCGTCGCCAGGGAGAACAGCAGCGCCAGATACTTGGCTGCCTCCTTGCGCGCCGCGGGCACGGCGGCGGTGACGATCGCCCCGACTGCCGGGACCACCGCCGTCGCCGTAAGGAGCGGGAAGGACATCGCAGTTACACCGCCCTCATCAGCAGGGTCGCGGCGATCAGCACCGCCGTACCTCCGAACATCGAGACGGCGTACGAGCGGACGTAGCCGTTCTGGAGCTTGCGCAGCCGGCCGGAGAGTCCGCCGACGGACGCCGCCGTGCCGTTGACCACGCCGTCCACCAGGGAGTGGTCGACATAGACCAGGGAGCGGGTGAGGTGCTCGCCGCCGCGGACCAGGACCACATGGTTGAAGTCGTCCTGGAGGAGGTCGCGGCGGGCGGCCCGGGTGAGCAGCGAACCGCGCGGGGCGGTGACCGGCACCGGCCGCCGTCCGTACATCGCCCAGGCGATACCGACGCCGACGACCATCACCACGACCGTGGCGACGGTCACGGTGAGGGCGCTGACCGGCGGATTGCCGTGGCTCTCGCCGGTGACCGGGGCCAGCCAGTGGAGGAAGCGGTCGCCGATGGCGAAGAAGCCGCCCGCGAAGACCGAGCCGAAGGCCAGCACGATCATCGGGATCGTCATGGTCTTCGGGGACTCGTGCGGATGGGGCAGCTCACCCTTCTCGTCGGGCTGCCAGCGCTGCTCGCCGAAGAAGGTCAGCACCATCACGCGGGTCATGTAGAAGGCGGTGATGGCCGCGCCCAGCAGGGTGACCCCGCCGAGGATCCAGCCCTCGGTGCCGCCCTTGGCGAAGGCGGCCTCGATGATCAGGTCCTTGGAGAAGAAGCCGGACAGCCCGGGGAAGCCGATGATGGCGAGATAGCCGAGGCCGAAGGTGACGAAGGTGACCGGCATGTACTTCCGCAGGCCGCCGTACTTCCGCATGTCGACCTCGTCGTTCATGCCGTGCATCACGGAGCCCGCGCCGAGGAACAGCCCGGCCTTGAAGAAGCCGTGCGTCACCAGGTGCATGATCGCGAAGACATAGCCGATCGGGCCGAGCCCGGCGGCCAGGATCATGTAGCCGATCTGGGACATCGTCGACCCGGCGAGGGCCTTCTTGATGTCGTCCTTGGCGCAACCGACGATCGCACCGAAGAGCAGCGTGACGGCGCCGACGATGACCACCACGAGCTGGGCGTCCGGCGAGGCGTTGAAGATCGCGCCGGAGCGGACGATCAGATAGACGCCCGCGGTCACCATCGTCGCCGCGTGGATCAGGGCCGAGACCGGGGTCGGGCCCTCCATCGCGTCCCCGAGCCAGGACTGGAGCGGTACCTGCGCCGACTTGCCGCAGGCGGCGAGGAGCAGCATCAGCCCGATACCGGTGAGCGTCGCGGAGTTCGCCTCGTCGGCCGAGGCCAGCACCGGGGCGAAGGCGAAGGTGCCGAAGGTGGTGAACATCAGCATGATGGCGATCGAGAGGCCGATGTCGCCGACCCGGTTGACCAGGAACGCCTTCTTCGCCGCGGTCGCCGCGCTGGGCTTGTGCTGCCAGAAGCCGATCAGGAGGTACGAGGCGAGACCGACGCCCTCCCAGCCGAAGTACAGCAGCAGATAGTTGTCGGCGAGGACCAGCAGCAGCATCGCCGCCAGGAAGAGGTTCAGATAGCCGAAGAAGCGGCGCCGGCGCTCGTCGTGCTCCATATAGCCGATGGAGTAGATGTGGATCAGTGTGCCCACACCGGTGATCAGCAGTACGAAGGTCATCGACAGCTGGTCGAGCTGGAAGGCGATGTCCGCCTGGAAGCCCTCGACCGGGATCCAGCTGAACAGCTTCTGGTGCAGCAGCCGGTCGTCCGCGGGGCGGCCGAGCATATCGGCGAAGAGCACCGCGCCGACCACGAAGGAAGCGGCCGCCAGCGCCGTACCGATCCAGTGGCCGGCCCGGTCGAGCCGGCGGCCGCCGCACAGCAGCACCGCCGCTCCGAACAGGGGCGCCGCGATGAGCAGCGCAATCAGGTTCTCCACGATTCAGCCCCTCACAGCTTCATCAGGCTGGCGTCGTCGACCGAGGCCGAGTGGCGGGAACGGAACAGCGACACGATGATCGCGAGCCCCACCACGACTTCCGCGGCGGCGACGACCATCGTGAAGAAGGCGATGATCTGGCCGTCGAGATTGCCGTGCATCCGGGAGAACGCGATCAGCGAGAGATTGCAGGCGTTGAGCATCAGCTCGATGCACATGAACACCACGATGGCGTTCCGCCTGATCAGGACCCCGGCCGCGCCGATGGTGAACAGCAGAGCGGCGAGATAGAGGTAGTTGACCGGATTCACCGACTGGCCTCCTCTTCGTCCCGGTCGCGGTCGCTTCCGCCCTCGGCGCCGGTGTCCCGGCCGGCCGTGGCCCCGGGCCCGGCGACCGCGGCATTGCCGGGCTCCCGGCCGAGCCGCTCCTCGGACCGCTGTTCCAGCGCCCTGAGGTCCGCCATGGCCTCCGCGGAGACATCGCGGATCTGGCCGCGGTCGCGCAGGGTGCTGCTGACGGAGAGTTCGGAGGGGGTGCCGTCGGGCAGCAGGGCGGGGATGTCCACCGCGTTGTGCCGGGCGTAGACGCCGGGGGCGGGCAGCGGCGGCAGGTGCTTGCCCTCGCGGACCCGCTGTTCGGCCAGCTCCCGCTGGGTCAGGGCGCGCTCGGTGCGCTCCCGGTGGGTGAGCACCATCGCGCCCACGGCGGCCGTGATCAGCAGGGCGCCGGTGATCTCGAAGGCGAAGACGTACTTGGTGAACAGCAGCGCGGCCAGGCCCTCGACATTGCCGCCGTGGGCGCTGTTCGCGGTGCCGAGGCCGTTGAAGGTCCGGAGCGAGGCATGGCCGATACCGGCGATCAGCAGGGTGCCGAAGCCGAGTCCGCAGAGCACGGCCAGCCAGCGCTGTCCCTTCAGGGTCTCCGTCAGGGAGTCGGCGGCGGTGACACCGACGAGCATCACCACGAAGAGGAACAGCATCATGATCGCGCCGGTGTAGACCACGATCTGGACGACGCCGAGGAAGTAGGCGCCGTTGGCGAGGTAGAACACCGCCAGGATGATCATGGTCCCGGCGAGGCAGAGCGCGCTGTGCACGGCCCGCCGCATCAGGATCGTGCAGAGGGCGCCGATCACGGCGACCGTGCCGAGGATCCAGAACTGCACGGCCTCGCCGGTCGAGGTGGTCGACGCGGCGGCCAGGGAGGTCAGACCGGCGGGGTCGAGCCCCGTCGTGCGCAGGCCGGTCATGCGTCCACCTCCTCGCCCTTCTCCCCCTTGGAGGTGGCGACCTGCTGGACCGTCCCGGGCGCGGCCTCGGCGACCAGCCCCCGGTAGTAGTCCTGCTCGTCCATTCCGGGGTAGATGGCGTGGGGCGTGTCGACCATCCGGTCGTCCAGGCCGGCGAGCAGCTGCTCCTTGGTGTAGATCAGGTTCTCGCGGGAGCTGTCGGCCAGTTCGAACTCGTTCGTCATCGTCAGCGCCCGGGTCGGGCAGGCCTCGATGCAGAGCCCGCAGAGAATGCAGCGGGCGTAGTTGATCTGGTAGACGCGGCCGTAGCGCTCGCCGGGCGAGTAACGCTCCTCTTCGGTGTTGTCCGCGCCCTCGACGTAGATCGCGTCGGCCGGGCAGGCCCAGGCGCACAGCTCGCAGCCGACGCACTTCTCCAGCCCGTCCGGATGGCGGTTCAGCTGGTGCCGGCCGTGGAACCGCGGCGCGGTGACCTTCTGCTGCTCCGGATACTGCTCGGTCAGCCGCTTCTTGAACATGGCCTTGAAGGTCACGCCGAAGCCGGCGACCGGATTCAGGAACCTCTCCCCCTGCTCCGCGCCCGGCTCCGGGGCCCCCGGTGCGTCCGAGGCCCCCTTCGAGAGCTCGGAACCCGGGGAACCCTCCGCTCGCTCAGACACCGTCGGCCTCCTTTCCGTCACGCGCCTGTCCGCCGTCCGGACCGTCACTCACAGTATTGACCCCGCCACTGACAATGAGTTCGCGCTCCCGCCTCGGCCGCCTGCGCGGCACCGGCGGCAGGCTCTGGCCGGGCAGCGGCGGTACCGGATAGCCGCCCGCCATCGGGTCGAAGGCCGCCGGCGGCTCCTTCGCGGCCTCCGCCTCGGCCCGCCGTTCCCGCCCGCCGCGGAACATGTCCGCGATGAACGAGAGCAGCAGTACGGCGATGATCGCGCCGCCCACGTAGAGCAGGATCCGCTGGAAGTCGTAGTCCTCGTTCCGCAGCGCCCGCACGGTGGCGACCAGCATCAGCCAGACCACCGACACCGGGATGAGGACCTTCCAGCCCAGCTTCATCAGCTGGTCGTAGCGGACCCGTGGGAGCGTGCCGCGCAGCCAGATGAAGAAGAAGAGCAGCAACTGCACCTTGATGACGAACCAGAGCAGCGGCCACCAGCCGTGGTTCGCGCCCTCCCAGAAGGTGGAGATGGGATACGGGGCGCGCCAGCCGCCGAGGAAGAGGGTGACGGACACGGCGGAGACGGTGACCATGTTGACGTACTCCGCCAGCATGAACATCGCGAACTTGATGGAGCTGTACTCGGTGTTGAAGCCGCCGACCAGGTCGCCCTCGGACTCCGGCATGTCGAACGGGGCCCGGTTGGTCTCGCCGACCATGGTGACCACGTAGATGATGAACGAGACCGGTAGCAGGACGATGAACCAGCGGTCGGCCTGCGCCTCCACGATCGCCGAGGTCGACATCGACCCGGAGTAGAGGAACACCGAGGCGAAGGCGGCACCCATGGCGATCTCGTACGAGATCATCTGGGCGCAGGAGCGGAGCCCGCCGAGCAGCGGGTAGGTGGAGCCGGAGGACCAGCCCGCGAGCACGATGCCGTAGATCCCGACCGAGGCGATGGCGAGCACGTACAGCATCGCGATCGGCAGGTCGGTGAGCTGCATCGTGGTGCGCTGGCCGAAGATGGAGACCTCGTTGCCCGAGGGCCCGAAGGGGATGACGGCGATCGCCATGAACGCCGGGATGGCGGCGATGATCGGTGCGAGGACGTAGACGACCTTGTCCGCGCGCTTGACGATGACGTCTTCCTTCAGCATCAGCTTGATGCCGTCGGCGAGGGACTGGAGCATGCCCCAGGGGCCGTGCCGGTTGGGGCCGATGCGCAGTTGCATCCAGGCGACGACCTTGCGCTCCCAGACGATGGAGAACAGCACCGTCAGCATCAGGAACGCGAAGCAGAACACGGCCTTGATGAGGATGAGCCACCAGGGGTCGCGGCCGAACATCGACAGGTCCTCGGCCGCGATGACGTTCAGCGTCGGGCCGGTCATGAGCGCACCTCCGGCGCATCCGTCGCCGCCGCGGCGGCGGGGCCGATCCTGACCAGGCGGCCCGGCAGCGCTCCGGTGTCCGAGGCGACGCCGCCGCCGGTGGAGTTGAGCGGCAGCCAGACCACCCGGTCGGGCATCTCGGTCACTTCGAGGGGCAGGGTCACGGACCCGGCGGGCCCGGTGACGGTCAGCTCGTCGCCGTTCTTCACCCCGGTCTCGGCGGCGGTGGCGGCCGAGAGGCGGGCGACGGCGGCGTGCCGGGTGCCCGCGAGGGCCTCGTCGCCCTGCTGGAGCAGGCCCTGGTCGAGCAGGAGCCGGTGGCCGGCGAGGATCGCCTCGCCCTCCCCGGCGCGGGGTACGGGCCGGCCGGTCTCCAGCGGTTCGCCGGCCCGGGGGCCGGTCCAGGGGCCGAGCCGGTCCAGCTCGCTCCGTACCGCCTTCAGATCGGGCAGGGCGAAGTGGATGTCCATGGCGTCGGCGAGCATATGGAGCACCCGGGCGTCGCCGGGCGACAGGCTGCGGGTCATCTGCTCCGGCTTCAGTGCCGCCTCGAAGAGCCGGACCCGGCCTTCCCAGTTGAGGAAGGTGCCCGCCTTCTCGGCGACCGCGGCGACCGGCAGGACGACGTCCGCGCGCCGGGTGACCTCGGTGGGCCGCTGTTCCAGGGAGACCAGGAAGCCGACGGCGTCCAGGGCCTCGCGGGCGCGGGCCGGGTCGGGCAGGTCGGCGACCTCGACCCCGGCGACGACCAGTGCGGCGAGTTCGCCGGTGGCGGCGGCCTCGATGATCTGGCCGCCGTCCCGGCCGTAGCCGTGCGGGAGTTCCCGGACCCGCCAGACCTCGGCGGTCTCCTCACGGGCCCGCGGGTCGGTGGCGGGGCGGCCGCCGGGCAGCAGGGACGGGATCGCACCCGCCTCGACGGCGCCGCGCTCCCCGGCCCGGCGCGGGATCCAGACCAGCCGGGCGCCGGTGGCGGTGGCGGTGCGGACGGCGGCGGTCAGCCCGCCGGGGGTGCCCGCGAGCCGTTCGCCGACGACGATCACCGCGCCTTCGCGGCGCAGGTCGGCGGCGGCGCGTTCGCCGTCGCCTTCGAGACCGACGTTGCCGCTGAGGGCGTCCAGCCATTCGGTCTCGGTGCCGGGCGCGGCGGCCAGCAGGGTGCCGCCCGCCTTGGTCAGCCCGCGGGTGGCGTGGGTGGCCAGGGCGTAGGTGCGCTGGCCGCGGGTGCGGTGGGCCTTGCGGAGCCGGAGGAAGACCCCGGGGGCCTCCTCCTCGGACTCGAATCCGGCGAGCAGGACGGCCGGGGCCTGTTCCAGTACGGAGTAGGTGACTCCGGTGCCGTCGAGGTCACGGCCGCGGCCGGCGACCCGGGCCGCCAGGAAGTCGGCCTCCTCGGAGGAGTGGACCCGGGCCCGGAAGTCGATGTCGTTGGTGTCGAGGGCGACCCGGGCGAACTTGGCGTAGGCGTACGAGTCCTCGACGGTCAGCCGGCCGCCGGTGAGGACCCCGGCCCGGCCGCGGGCCGCGGTCAGTCCCTCGGCGGCGGCGGCCAGCGCCTCCGGCCAGCTCGCGGGGGCGAGTTCGCCGTCTTCGCCGCGGACCAGCGGGGTGGTCAGCCGGTCCGGCCGCTGGGCGTAGCGGAATCCGAACCGCCCCTTGTCGCAGATCCACTCCTCGTTGACCTCGGGGTCGTCGGCGGCGAGCCTGCGCATCACCTTGCCGCGCCGGTGGTCGGTGCGGGTGGCGCAGCCGCCGGCGCAGTGCTCGCAGACGCTCGGCGAGGAGACCAGGTCGAACGGGCGGGAGCGGAAGCGGTACGCGGCCGAGGTCAGCGCGCCGACCGGGCAGATCTGGATGGTGTTCCCGGAGAAGTACGACTCGAAGGGGTCGCCCTCTCCGGTGCCGACCTGCTGGAGCGCTCCCCGTTCGATCAGTTCGATCATCGGGTCGCCGGCGATCTGGTTGGAGAAGCGGGTGCAGCGGGCGCAGAGCACGCAGCGCTCGCGGTCCAGCAGTACCTGGGTGGAGATCGCCACCGGCTTCTCGTACGTCCGCTTCTTCCCCTCGAACCGGGAGTCGGCGCCGCCGTGGGACATGGCCTGGTTCTGGAGCGGGCACTCGCCGCCCTTGTCGCAGACCGGGCAGTCCAGCGGATGGTTGATCAGCAGCAGCTCCATCACGCCCTGCTGCGCCTTCTCGGCGACGGGCGAGGTGAGCTGCGACCGGACGACCATGCCGTCGGTACAGGTGATGGTGCAGGACGCCATCGGCTTCCGCTGGCCCTCGACCTCGACGATGCACTGGCGGCAGGCGCCGGCCGGGTCGAGGAGGGGGTGGTCGCAGAAGCGGGGGATCTCGATGCCGAGGAGTTCGGCGGCCCGGATGACCAGGGTGCCCTTGGGGACGCTGATCTCGGTGCCGTCGATCGTCAGCGTCACCAGGTCCTGGGGCGGCACCGGGGCCTGGTCGCCCCCGGAGGGAGCGCTGGTGGTCACCGTCATGCGTTCACCTCCGTGGTGGTGGGGTTCCGGTCGGCCCAGACGGTCGACCTGGCGGGGTCGAACGGGCAGCCGCGGCCGTCGAGGTGCCGCTCGTACTCCTCGCGGAAGTACTGGAGCGACGAGAAGATCGGGGAGGCTGCGCCGTCGCCGAGGGCGCAGAACGACTTGCCGTTGATGTTGTCGGCGATGTCGTTGAGCTTGTCGAGGTCGCCTGCGGCGCCCTGGCCC
Organism: Streptomyces sp. NPDC003691; assembly: GCF_053981115.1. NCBI lineage: Bacteria > Bacillati > Actinomycetota > Actinomycetes > Kitasatosporales > Streptomycetaceae > Streptomyces > Streptomyces sp. NPDC003691. The sequence goes on from NZ_JBSFNQ010000016.1 coordinate 61,938, forward strand.
GCCTCGATGTCGCGGAGCAGCTGGACCAGCCAGTAGGTGCCCTCGCGGCAGGGGGTGCACTTGCCGCAGGACTCGTGGGCGTAGAACTCGGTCCAGCGGGTGACGGCCCGGACGACGCAGGTGGTCTCGTCGAAGCACTGGAGGGCCTTGGTGCCGAGCATGGACCCGGCGGCGCCGACGCCCTCGTAGTCGAGGGGGACGTCGAGATGGGCCTCGGTCAGCAGCGGGGTGGAGGAGCCGCCGGGGGTCCAGAACTTCAGCCGGTGGCCGGGCCGCATCCCGCCGCTCATGTCGAGCAGCTGGCGCAGGGTGATCCCGAGGGGGGCCTCGTACTGGCCGGGGTTGGCGACATGGCCGCTGAGCGAGTAGAGCGTGAAGCCCGCGGACTTCTCGCTGCCCATCGAGCGGAACCAGTCCTTGCCGCGGTGCAGGATCGCGGGAACCGACGCGATGGACTCGACGTTGTTCACCACGGTGGGGCAGGCGTAGAGACCGGCGACCGCGGGGAAGGGGGGCCGCAGCCGGGGCTGGCCGCGCCGTCCTTCGAGGGAGTCCAGCAGCGCGGTCTCCTCGCCGCAGATGTACGCGCCCGCGCCCGCGTGCACCGTGATGTCGAGGTCGGCTCCGCTGCCGAGGGCGTCCTTGCCGAGGTAGCCCGCCGCGTAGGCCTCGCGTACCGCCTCGTGGAGCCGGCGGAGTACGGGTACGACCTCACCGCGGAGGTAGATGAACGCGTGGTTCGAACGGATCGCGTAACAGGCGATGATCATGCCCTCGATGAGGGAATGCGGGTTGGCGTAGAGGAGCGGGATGTCCTTGCAGGTCCCGGGCTCCGATTCGTCGGCGTTGACCACCAGGTAGTGGGGTTTGCCGTCGCCCTGCGGGATGAACTGCCACTTCATTCCGGTGGGGAAGCCGGCGCCGCCGCGGCCGCGGAGGCCCGAGTCCTTGACATAGGCGATGACCTCGTCGGGGGTCATGGCGAGGGCCTTGCGCAGGCCCTGGTAGCCGTCGTGCCGCCGGTAGGTCTCCAGGGTCCAGGAGGCGGGGTCGTCCCAGAAGGCGGAGAGGACGGGCGCGAGGAGCTTCTCGGGACTGCTCTCGCCGCCGGTGCCCGCTCCGGCCTGGTCTCCGTACTCGGTGGACAAGGTCATCACTCCCCCTCCTCGGTGGCCGGTCCGGCGGGGGGCTGTGCCGGGCCGGTGGCGGACGGGTCGGCGCCGGGGCGCGGGGAGACCACCCGGGCGGGCAGTCCCTCGCCCTTGGCGAGCCGGAGCCCGATCAGGGACGCGGGGCCGGCACCGCCGCCGGCCTCGACGGCGCCGGGGCGCTCGTCGGGGAAGCCGGCCAGGATCCGCGCGGTGTCCTTGAAGGAGCAGAGCGGGGCGCCGCGGGTGGGTTCGACGGTGAGTCCGGCGCGCAGGTCGTCGACGAGGCGCTTGGCGGACTCGGGTGTCTGGTTGTCGAAGAACTCCCAGTTGACCATCACCACGGGGGCGAAGTCGCAGGCCGCGTTGCACTCGATGTGCTCCAGCGTGACCGCGCCGTCCTCGGTGGTCTCGTTGTTGCCGACGCCGAGGTGCTCCTTGAGCGTCTCGAAGATGGCGTCCCCGCCCATCACCGCGCAGAGCGTGTTGGTGCAGACGCCGACCTGGTAGTCGCCGGAGGGCCGCCGCCGGTACATGCTGTAGAAGGTGGCGACCGCGGTGACCTCGGCGGTGGTCAGGCCGAGGGTGTCGGCGCAGAACTGCATCCCGGTCCGGGTGACGTACCCCTCCTCGGACTGCACCAGGTGCAGCAGCGGCAGCAGCGCCGAACGCGAGTCGGGATAGCGGGCGATGATCTCCTGGGCGTCGGTCTCCAGCCGGGCGCGGACCTCGGCCGGATAGTCGGGTGCGGGGAGCTGGGGCATCCCGAGCTGCACCCCCGGGTTCGACGACTGTGCCGTCATCGGTCGACGCCTCCCATCACGGGGTCGATGGACGCGACGGCGACGATGACATCGGCGATCTGGCCGCCCTCGCACATCGCCGCCATGGACTGAAGGTTGGTGAAGGACGGGTCCCGGAAGTGGACCCGGTACGGGCGGGTGCCGCCGTCGGAGACCACATGGGCGCCCAGCTCCCCCTTGGGGGATTCCACCGCCGCGTACGCCTGGCCGGGCGGGACCCGGAAGCCCTCGGTGACCAGCTTGAAGTGGTGGATCAGGGCCTCCATGGAGGTGCCCATGATGTTCTTGATGTGGTCCAGCGAGTTGCCGAGGCCGTCGGGGCCCAGGGCGAGCTGCGCGGGCCAGGCGATCTTCTTGTCGGCGACCATGACCGGGCCGGGGGCCAGCCGGTCGATGCACTGCTCGACGATCCGCAGCGACTGGCGCATCTCTTCGAGCCGGATCAGGAACCGGCCGTAGGAGTCGCAGGTGTCGGCGGTCGGGACGTCGAACTCGTAGGTCTCGTAGCCGCAGTAGGGGTCGGTCTTGCGCAGGTCGTGGGCGAGTCCGGCGGCGCGCAGGATCGGGCCGGTGGCGCCGAGGGCCATACAGCCGGTGAGGTCGAGATGGCCGACGTCCTGCATCCGGGCCTTGAAGATGGGGTTGCCGGTCGCCAGCGCGTCGTACTGCGGCAGGTTCTTCTTCATGGTCCGGACGAACTCGCGCAGCTGGTCCACCGCGCCGGGCGGCAGGTCCTGGGCGAGTCCGCCGGGGCGGATATAGGCGTGGTTCATCCGCAGACCGGTGATCAGCTCGTACAGGTCGAGGACGAGTTCGCGGTCCCGGAAGCCGTAGATCATGATCGTGGTGGCGCCGAGTTCCATACCGCCGGTGGCGATGCAGACCAGATGCGAGGAGATCCGGTTCAGCTCCATCAGCAGGACCCGGATGACATCGGCGCGCTCGGGGATCTGGTCCTCGATGCCGAGCAGCTTCTCCACCGCCAGGCAGTACGCCGTCTCGTTGAAGAACGGCGTCAGATAGTCCATGCGCGTGACGAAGGTGGTGCCCTGGGTCCAGGTGCGGAATTCGAGGTTCTTCTCGATTCCGGTGTGGAGGTAGCCGATCCCGCAGCGGGCCTCGGTGACCGTCTCGCCGTCGATCTCCAGGATCAGCCGGAGCACTCCGTGGGTGGAGGGGTGCTGCGGGCCCATATTGACGACGATCCGCTCGTCGTCCGCCTTGGCGGCGGTCTCGACGATCTCGTCCCAGTCGCCGCCGGTGACCGTGTAGACGGGGCCCTCGGTGGTCTCGCGCGCGGTGGACGAGGCGCTTGAGGATGTGCTCACGAGTACGACCTCCGCTGGTCAGGAGCCGGGATCTGGGCGCCCTTGTACTCGACGGCGATACCGCCGAGCGGATAGTCCTTGCGCTGCGGGAAGCCCTGCCAGTCGTCCGGCATCATGATCCGGGCGAGGGCGGGGTGGCCGTCGAAGACCAGTCCGAAGAAGTCGTAGGTCTCGCGCTCGTGCCAGTCGTTCGTCGGATAGACGGCGACCAGGGACGGGACATGCGGGTCGGCGTCGGGCGCGGAGACCTCGATCCGGATCAGCCGGCCGTGGGTGAGCGAGCGGAGATGGTAGACCGCGTGCAGTTCACGGCCCTTGTCGTCCGGGTAGTGCACCCCGCTCACCCCCGTACACAGCTCGAACCGGAGGGCGGGGTCGTCGCGCAGGGTGCGGGCGACGGCGAGCAGATGCTCCCGGGCGATGTGGAAGGTCAGCTCGTCCCGGTCGACGACGGTCTTCTCGATGGCGTTCTCGGGGACGATGCCCTGCTCTTCGAGGGCGCCTTCGAGTTCGTCGGCGACCTCGTCGAAGTAACCGCCGTAGGGGCGGGCGGCCGGGCCCGGCAGGCGTACGGAGCGGACCAGACCGCCGTAGCCGGAGGTGTCGCCGCCGTTGTCGGCTCCGAACATGCCGCGCTGGACGCGGATCTCCTCGCCGTGCTCACCACGCTGTCCGGGAAGGTTCTGCTCGCTGAGCTCCTTCTCGGGGTTCGGTACGTCACTCACCGGAGCAGACCCTTCATCTCAATCATCGGCACCGCCTTGAGCGCCGCCTCCTCCGCCTCGCGGGCCGCTTCCTCCGCGTTGACCCCGAGCTTGGAGGTCTGGATCTTCTGGTGGAGCTTGAGGATCGCGTCCATCAGCATCTCGGGGCGCGGCGGGCAGCCCGGCAGGTAGATGTCGACGGGAACGATGTGGTCGACGCCCTGCACGATGGCGTAGTTGTTGAACATGCCGCCCGACGAGGCGCAGACACCCATGGAGATGACCCACTTGGGGTTGGGCATCTGGTCGTACACCTGGCGCAGGACGGGTGCCATCTTCTGGCTGACACGGCCCGCGACGATCATCAGATCGGCCTGGCGGGGTGAGCCGCGGAAGACCTCCATGCCGAAGCGTGCGAGGTCGTAGCGGCCGGCGCCGGTGGTCATCATCTCGATGGCGCAGCAGGCCAGTCCGAACGTGGCCGGGAAGACGGATGCCTTGCGCACCCAGCCCGCGGCCTGTTCGACGGTCGTCAGCAGAAAGCCGCTCGGCAGCTTCTCTTCGAGTCCCATGGATGCCCCTTAAGCCCTAGTCCCATTCCAGGCCGCCGCGACGCCACACATAGGCGTAGGCGACGAAGACGGTGAGCACGAAGAGCAGCATCTCGACGAGACCGAACAGGCCGAGGGCGTCGAAGCTGACGGCCCAGGGATAGAGGAAGACGATCTCGATGTCGAAGATGATGAAGAGCATCGCCGTCAGGTAGTACTTGATCGGAAAACGGCCGCCGCCCGCCGGTGTGGGGGTGGGCTCGATACCGCACTCGTACGCTTCGAGCTTCGCCCTGTTGTAGCGCTTGGGGCCGATCAGCGTGGCCATGACCACGGAGAAGATCGCAAACCCTGCCCCGAGGGCGCCGAGTACAAGGATGGGCACGTAGGCATTCACCCTCCTCGCTCCTTCCAGTCGTCGCTGACCGTGGACCGCGCCGGGCCGTTCGGCTGCTGACCGCCTCGAAGATCGCGTACATGTGAGGCAGTTCACAAGCCCGGCTGCCCCGCATCTTATGCCCGCCGGTCTGTGATCTGCGACACGGGGTCACCCATCGCCTTTGTGATCTCCACCACCCGGAGAGCGATCTTGTGCACATGTGATGGACGATCTTCATACGGGAAGCGCGCGAAAGATCACGGCGCGTCACATGGGCCGACGTTCCCGCTGGTGAGAGGGGTGACCCTCTATCAAGCGCGCGGCCATTCGGGCAAATTGGCGATGGACCGCTTCGAGTGATAAAAGGCGGCACATCGGTACCGCCTCACTCGGGAGGGGACCGTCATGGACAGAAGTGGACGGCTCGGATCCGGCACGGGTCCGGCGACGGCACGGCGGGAGCGACGGGCGGACGGTACGGCTCCGCTCCCCCGGACCGGGCCGCTCCGGTAGCGGGCGGTCACCCCGGGTAGCCGCGGCGCGGATGCGTGCACGGGTTCACGAACTCGTGTCGGCAAAGCGGGGCGACAGGCACCCGGCACGGGCCACCGGCGGCTGAAAGCAATCGCCGTGTGACCTGCGCCACACCCAACAGGCCGCCGGAAAAGCGGGCTTGGCCATCAGGGCATCAGAGTGGTAGCCCGGGGCAATTCGGACTATTCATAGAAACTGCATGCTCACAGACGGGAGAGTGAATGTCCGTATTGCCGGTTAAGGCGTCAATGAGCTTCCAGAAGAAGCGGATTGATGGATTCCGGTCGTAACTGTGGCGCAACCCACGTTTCTTGATGGCAACTATGTACGACTGATAACGGTGTACCCATGCCCCACACCGCTCACATACCCAGCCACCGCAAGCCGCGCCAGCGCAACGCCTCCGTCGTCGCGCTCCGGGCGGGGGTTGCCGGTGGCGTCCTCAGCACCATCGCCGTGGCCGGTGCGGCCGGGACGGCCCACGCCGACCCGGTGACCGAGACCATGGAGATGCCCGCGTTCGACGTGGCGTCGTCCCTCTCCCACGTCGTCGAGCAGTCCGCCGCGACCTCGCAGCAGGTCGTCCTGGACCAGCAGTTGCAGACCAGCGAGGACACGGCCGCCACCGAGGCGTCCAAGTCCGCCAAGAAGGCCAAGGCCGAGGCGCTCCGCAAGGCGGAAGCCGAGAAGGCCGAGGCGAAGAAGCGCGCCGAGGAGGAGCGGGCTTCGCGCGACGCCGCCCGTACGACCCTCTCCGCGTCCGGCAACAAGGCGCCGTCGTCCTCCACGAAGACCTCGGGCTCCATGTCCGCCGTCATCAACTTCCTCAAGGCCCAGGTCGGCGACGCCTATGTGCTCGGCGCCGACGGCCCCAACTCCTGGGACTGCTCCAGCCTGGTGCGCGCCGCGTTCCGTCAGGCCAATGTCGAGCTGCCGCGTATCGCCGCGGACCAGTCGAGGGAGGGGACCGAGGTCGGCACCAACAACCTCCAGGTCGGGGACATCCTCTACTGGGGCGCCAAGGGCAACGCCTACCACACCGGCGTTTACATCGGCGACGGCAAGTACCTCGACGCGGCCAACCCGCGCAAGGGCGTCGTCATCCAGGACCTCTCGGGCTACCCGGCGACCGGCGCGGTCCGGGTGCTCTGATCCGCGTGCTCCGGTCCGTCCGGCGCGCGCCGAGGGCGCGTCCGGCGGCCGTGTGACGTATGTACCGAGGGCCGTGGCTCCCCCGCTCGGGGGCGGAGCCGCGGCCCTCGTCCTTGTGCCCGGATTCGCGAACCGGTCCCGGCGGGGTCCGGCGGGCCCGGTTCACGGGTCCGGCGGCCCCGGCGGGTCGGCGAGGTCCCGCGGCGGTCCGGCGGCGGTCCGGCGGCGGTCCGGCGGCGGTTCGGCGGCGGTTCGGCGGCGGTCCTCAGTGGACCGAGAGACCGCCGTCCACGAAGACCGACTGCCCGGTGAGATAGGCCGAGGCGCCGCTCGCCAGAAAGACGGCCGCCCCCGCGAAGTCCTCCGCGAGGCCGTTGCGCCCCGTCATCGTGCGGGCGGCGAGCCGGGCGACCTGCTCCGGGTCGTCGGCGAGACGGGCGTTCAGCGGGGTCAGAACGAAGCCCGGCACCAGGGTGTTGACGGTGACGCCGTACGGGGACCATGCCTCGGCCTGCGAGCGGGCCAGCGATTCCAGCCCGCCCTTGGAGACCCCGTACGCCCCGCTCCGCACAAAGGCGCGGTGCGCCTGCTGCGAGCTGATGTGGATGATCCGGCCGTGGCCGCGCTCCGCCATCCCGGGCCCGAACCGTCGGCCGAGCAGGAAGGGGGCGGTCAGATTGACCGCCAGGGTGGTGTCCCACTCCTCGTCGGTGAGGTCCCCCATCGGCGGACGGAGGTTGATTCCGGCCGCGTTGACCAGAATGTCGGGCTCCCCGAAGTGGGTGACCGCCTCCTCGGCGGCGCCCCGCAGGGCCGTACGGTCCCCGAGGTCCGCGCTCACCCACGCCGCCCGGCAGCCCTCCGCGGTCAGCGCGTCTGCCGTGGCGGCCAGTTCGGCCGGGCGCCGCGCCACGATCACGACCCGCGCCCCGGCCAGGGCGAGCGCCTCCCCGATGGCCCGGCCGATTCCGGAGCTGCCACCGGTAACCAGGGCGGTCCGGCCGTCGAGGGAGAACAGTCCGCCCAGGTAGCCGGCCACACCGGGCGGTACGGACACGGGCGCGCCGGCGGGGGCGGCGGCCGTGTCGGGGGCGGGGGCCTTACCGATCCCGGAGTGCCGCGGGGTCATTTCGCGTACCGGGGACTCGTGCTGCGGGGAACGGAGTTCATGGCTCCACCCTAGGTGCGGACACCCGCCCGGCCGCCCCCGCCGGTGGCTCCGCTCCGGCGGTCGGTTCATACGTGTCGCACCCCGGGCTTGTGCTGTACCCCGGGCGTGCGCAGCACCTCGGTGAGGGCCGAGACGCTCTGGCCCTCGCGCCCTTCGGCGACCGCGCGGCGCACCACGTCGTACAGGGCGTCCAGCCAGCCGTGGTCCAGCCCGGCCGCCGCCGTCAGCGCGAGGTCGTCCGCCATACCGTCGCGGAACACCCCGATCGACGAGAACGGCCGGTCGTAGCCACCGGTGTCGATCTCCTCGGCGAGCGCCGGCAGGATCGACGCAATCATTTCCAGCCACTTCACACTGAACGGCACCATCGAGGCGGCCGTCCGGCCCCGGCCGGTGAGCAGGGCCGCGCCGTGGCAGAAGCCGATCAGGGCGGGAAGCAGGGTGGCGCCGACGGCCGACTCGTAGAGGGCGGCAAGGTCGGGCTCCTCGCCGAGGTGGACGGTGTCGCCGCCGAGGACTCGCAGCACGGGCGCGTACTCCTCGAAGACCGCCCGGTCTCCCGCGTACACGAGCTGGGTGTCCGGCGCGCCGACCGCCTGCGGCACGTTCTTCACGGCGCCGTCGAGGAAACGCGCGCCACGGGACCGCGCCCACTCCGCCATGGCGTGCGCCCCGTCCGGGGAACCGCTGTTCAGCGTGGTGAGGGTACGGCCGCGGAGTACGCCCCCGGCGGGTGCGAGCGCCGCGCGGGTCGTGTCGTACGTGGAGAGGCAGGCGATCACGAGCGGGCTCGCGGCGACGGCGGCGGCGATACCGGGCTCGTGGACCGCGCCCCGTGCGACGAGTGGCACGGCCTTGCCGGGGCTGCGGTTCCAGACGGTGACGTGATGTCCGGCGGCGAGAAAGGCGGCGGCGAGGGCGCTGCCCATGGCACCGAGACCGACGACGGTCACCGGGACGGGAGCAGGACCGGGGGCGGGAGCGGGCACAGGGGCCGCGGAAGGGTGTGCGGGCATGCCGGAGGAACTCCGTTTCCGGACGGGAGTAAGGGGAGAGGCCGCGGACGGGCGGCCTCCGTCATCCTCCGGCGCCTGCCGCGCTCCCGACAAGTACCGACTCTTTGGTGGGTTACTCACCTTCCGGTCAGTAACGGGGCGCGCCGGATACCCGGTCGGACGCCGTATGACCCCGCTTGCCCCGTGCGCTCCCCGGATCGGGTGGTTCGCCCGGCGCGTCCGGTCCGTCCCCGGGGCCGGTGGGTAGACCAGCGGTCCGACCGTCGTCCGTCACACCCTCCGAGAGGGGACCGCCGTGCGTGCCCTGCCGAGTTTTCTGGAGATCAACGAGGACCTCGCCGCCGTCTGGTGCCACACCCCGTGGGCGGCCACCGACATGAGCTACGACGGGGACGCTTACCACGGGGTGTTCGATGTCGATCTGACGGCGGACGTCAGCGACCGGGCACCGTACCGGCCCGTGCTCCAGGGGTCGATTCTGGCGCAGATCGTCTCGTACCACACCCTGGCGTCGATGCTGTACGCCTACACCAACGACCATGTCCCGGCGCTCGCCACGCTCCCCAAGGTGGCGCTGCCCGAGGCCCGCAAGCGGATCGTGGTCACCTCCCTGAAGCTGTCGCTGCGGCGGGAGGTGGCGCAGACCCGGGTGCCGGTGCGGCTGACGATCGACCGGGTCACCGACAAGTGGGACAGCCACCGGATGGCGTTCGCGGTGCTCTCCGTGGATGTCGCGGGCGGACGGCAGACGGCGGAGCTGGAGGGCTGCTTCAACTTCCGGGACCGCATCGAGAGATGAGCCGGGACCGGCCGGTCCCCCGTGCCGGCCGGTCCCGTGCCTCCTTCAGCCCTGTGCCTCCTTCAGCCCTGTGCTCCCCTTCAGCCCGGTGCCTGCTCCAGCGCCCGCCGCAGCCGCTCGTACCCCGGCGCCAGCTCCTCCAGTCCGGCGAGGAGCGCGGTGTCGTCGCCGGTCACCACCGGTCCCTGGAGCCCTCCGATCAGCCGCGCCTGCTCCCGGGCGGTACCGGCCGCGTCGGCCAGGCCGAGACCGGCGAGGCAGTCCGCCGCGTCGGAGATCCGGCGCGCCCCGACCCGTACGGCGAAATGCGCCAGCAACTGCCGCAGCCCGGTGCCGAGTCCGGCTTTCACCAGCCGGGCGAAGCCCTCGATGCCCTCGGCGCCGCCGAGCGTCCCCGGCGGGACCGGCAGATCGCCGCGGCCGCCGAGCCAGCCCGCCGCGAGCGGCAGGGAGTCCCGCAGCGCGCGCTCCGCGGTGACCTCACGTTCGCGCGCGAACCCGGAGCGCATGATGAACGGTTCGCCGGTGTACGCCACGGTGTCGCCGCGCCATGCCTCCAGAAAGGCCGCGGCGCCGAGGGTGGCGTACGGATGGCCCTCGGGGTCGTGCAGCAGGACCGTTCCGTCGGAGCCCATCTCCAGGACCACCACATAATGGTCGCCCTGTCCGGGCTGCGGCGTCCCCGGCCGGTAGAGCAGCAGCCCCATATCGACCGGCCCGGCCAGCACCGGTCCGTGCGCCACCGCCGACCGGAGCCGCTCCAGTGCCTCCTCCGGGGTACCGCCGGCCGTCCGTTCGCAGACCAGACCGAGCAGCCGGACCGCCTGGTCGAGGCCGATTTCGGGATCCCAGGCGTACGGGTCGAACAGCGGCAGCGAACCGGCGATGAGCTGGAAGCCGAAGGGCGAGCCGGTGAGGGTCTCCACCACCCCGGGCGGCGGCAGGGGCCGACCGGTCGCGGCCCCCGCCGTCATGATCAGCGAGTGGGTGTAGCAGTACGGGCCGGAGCCCGCGTACGAAGGGAGCAGCGGTGACATGGCCGGACCTCTCTCGTGGACCTGGTGGGCTCGTGGCCCGTTCCGCCAGTCCACGCCTTCACACGGTGTGAAGGTCAAGCCGCGGCCCCGCTGCCGGGGAGATCCGGGGGTCAGGCCTCGGGGTGGGCCCGGCGACCGCACCGGAGTCGGGATCGCAGAAGAAATTTCCTACCGCCGGTGTTACGTTTTAGGTATGAGCAGCCACGCCACCCCCCAGCCCGCCGAGCGGGCAGGCAAGAGATCCGTATCGCTGGCGCAATCTCTGATCAAGGAAGTCGAAGAGCGCACCGGCAAGAACGGCTTCTCCTCCGTGGTGGCCGAGGCCCTGGAGGAGTGGCTCGCCGCACAGAAGCTCCGCGAGGTCGTGGCCGCCGACCGGAAGGCCTTCGGCCCTGTTTCCGCGGAAGCCCGGCGGCAGGCGGAACAGGAATGGTGAGCAAACGCCTCAAGATCAAAGCCGGCAGCGAGGGCACACTCGTCCTGGACGCCCAGGGGCTGTCGCTCCACGTCGACGGCGACGAGGGGATGCGGGCGCGCATCGAGGTCGCCCAGCAGAGCGGGCGCCGCGTGGCACTGTCGGCCTTGACGCCCCTGGAAGTACGCCGAACCGGCGAGGCCGCCAAACGGCTCCAGTTCCTGCTGTCCCGATTCGACGTGAAACCGGTCGACGACGCCGTGACGGATGCCGCGAAAAAGCTGCTGGACATCTCGGGGCTCGACGGACACGAATGTCTCGTGGACGCTCTCGTAGTGGCCACGGCCGCGCTCTGTGCACCGCCGGTCCTGCTGGTCACGTCCGACAGATCGCACATCCCGGCCTTGTGCAAGGCAGCCGAAGAGCTTCCCGGCGCGCCGAAGGTGAAGATCGTCAACGTCTGAGCGCCCGGTCGTCGTCGCGCCGGGCTGCCCGGCTTCGTGCCGTGCAGCCCACGCGACCGGTCAGGCCTTGGGCGCGACCTTCGACAGGCCGTTGATGATCCGGTCCATGGCGTCGCCGCCGGTCGGGTCGGTCAGATTGGCCAGCATCTTCAGGGTGAAGCGCATCAGCATGGGGTGGGTCAGACCGCGCTGGGCCGCCAGCTTCATGATCGTGGGGTTGCCGATCAGCTTCACGAAGGCCCGGCCGAGCGTGTAGTAGCCGCCGTAGGTGTCCTTGAGGACCTTGGGGTAGCGGTGCAGGGCCAGTTCGCGCTGGGCGGCCGTGGCGCGGGACTTCGCCTGGACGATCACATCGGCGGCGAGCTGCCCGGACTCCATGGCGTACGCGATGCCCTCGCCGTTGAACGGGTTGACCAGCCCGCCCGCGTCACCGACGAGCAGCAGCCCGCGGGTGTAGTGCGGCTGGCGGTTGAAGGCCATCGGGAGGGCGGCGCCGCGGATGGGGCCCGTCATGTTCTCCTCGGTGTAGCCCCACTCCTCGGGCATCGAGGCGCACCACGCCTTGAGCACCTCGCGCCAGTCCAGCTCCTTGAAGGAGTCGGAGGTGTTCAGCACGCCGAGGCCGACGTTGGAGGTGCCGTCGCCCATGCCGAAGATCCACCCGTAGCCGGGCAGCAGCCGGTCCTCGCCGGGGCCGCGCCGGTCCCACAGCTCCAGCCAGGACTCCAGATAGTCGTCGTCGTGGCGCGGGGAGGTGAAGTAGGTGCGGACGGCGACGCCCATCGGACGGTCCTCGCGGCGGTGCAGCCCCATCGCCAGCGACAGCCGGGAGGAGTTGCCGTCGGCGGCGACCACCAGCGGGGCGTGGAAGGTGACCGGGGTCTTCTCCTCGCCGAGCTTGGCGTGCACACCGATGATCCGGCGGGTCCGCTCGTCGATGACGGGGGCGCCGACGTTGCAGCGCTCGTAGAGCCGGGCGCCCGCCTTCTGGGCCTGCCGGGCGAGCTGCTCGTCGAAGTCGTCGCGCTTGCGGACGAGTCCGTAGTCCGGGTACGAGGCCAGCTCGGGCCAGTCCAGCTGGAGCCGTACTCCGCCGCCAATGATCCGGAGGCCCTTGTTCCGGAGCCAGCCGGCCTCTTCGGAGATATCGATGCCCATCGCCACGAGCTGCTTGGTGGCGCGCGGGGTCAGCCCGTCGCCGCAGACCTTCTCGCGCGGGAACGCCGTCTTCTCCAGCAGCAGGACATCCAGTCCCGCCTTGGCCAGGTAGTACGCGGTCGTCGCGCCGGCCGGGCCTGCCCCGACGACGATCACATCCGCGGAGTGTTCGGTGAGGGGCTGCGTCACGGCTGGTCTCTCCCGAGTCTCGGAATTGGGCGTGCTGAACGGCACGGGACATGGGCAGTCTATGTGGACGTACCGATCAGCCGACCGAAGGGCTCCCCCTCATGAGCACCGTCCTCCCCGCCGTCCGCCTGCGCGTCCCGACCGACGAGGACGCCGTGGCGTGGCACCGGATCTTCAACGATCCCGAGGTCATGAGGTTCCACGGCGGCCGGGGGGCCGAGCTGTCGTACTACGAGGAGCTGACGGCACGCCAGCGGCGGCACGACGCCGAACGGGGCTTCTGTCTCTGGACGATCCTTGACGAATCCGGTGACGCGATCGGCTTCACCGGTGCCCAGCCGTGGCCCCAGCAGGGCTTCGGCCCGTACGGCGAGATCGAGATCGGCTGGCGGCTGGCCCGGCACGTGTGGGGCCGGGGCTATGCGACGGCGGCCGCGCGCACCACGCTGGAGCGGGTCCGGGCGGCGGGCGTGCCGGATGTCGTCGCGCTGGTCGACCACCGCAACGAGCGCTCCATAGCGGTGACCCGCAGACTGGGCATGCGGCAGGCCGAGCGGTACGCGGTCCCGGACACCGACCGCTGGGGCCACACCTTCCGGCTCGAACTCGGTGCCCGGGAAGCGGACACGGCGGCCTGAGACGGCCGCCGGTGTCCACACAATTACTCACACTCGTCAGCGCCGTGGTGGGCGCGGTCATCGCGACCGCTTCGGCGGCCCTGCTGGAACGGCAGCGCTGGCGCCAGGAGCGCGGTGAACGCGCGGCCGATATGCGGCGGTCGCTGTACGGCGAGTATCTGGCGGCCCTCGCCGACACCCGCAACGGCTTCCGCGCGCTCGGCCGCGACCTCGGGATGCCGCGGGCGGAGCGGGCGGTGGCGGCGCGCAAGGCGATGGAGCCGTGCTACGCGCTCCGCTACCAGATGTCGATCACCGCGTCGCCCCCGGTGTACGCCGCCTCGGAACTCGCCTTCCGCAGGCTGCGGCTGATCCGGGACAGCCTCGCGGAGGGCGTGGTCTCGGGCGACGACGGCTATACGGAGGTCCGCAGCTCCTACCAGGAGTCCCTGACGGCCCTGCGCGGCGCGATGCGCCGTGACCTGGGCACCCCGGCCCCGGACGACCCGCCCGCGGTGAGCCCCTGAGCCCCGCACCGGCCCGGCCCGGGTGGTAGTCCTTCACACGCTGTGCACCCGCACCGAACGAGGAGCGGGTGCACAGGGGCGTGGGGGCGGACGAACAGCCCGCCGCAGCGCACCCGCACCCGCACCCGCGCCGAACGGGGCCGGCAAGCGCAGAAAAGGGGCGCGGGGAACTGCGCGAGAAGCGCCCACGGCCCGCGGCCGGACGAACAGCCCCGCCCGCCGCGGCGCGGCCCTGCCCCACCCCGCTACAGCTAGCGCTTGGCGCCCCGGTGGAGGGCGACCACCCCGCCCGTCAGGTTCCGCCAGGCCACCTTCTCCCAGCCCGCCTTCTGCAGCAGCGCCGCCAGTTCGGCCTGCTCGGGCCAGGCCTCGATGGACTCGGCGAGGTATTCGTACGCCTCCGGGTTGGAGCAGACCCGGCGGGCCAGCGGCGGCAGCGCGCGCATCAGGTACTCCTCGTACACCGTGCGGAACGGCGCCCAGGTGGGGTGGGAGAACTCGCAGATCACGACCCGCCCGCCGGGCTTGGTGACCCGGTACAGCTCGCGCAGCGCCGCCTCGGTGTCCTGGACGTTGCGCAGCCCGAAGGAGATGGTCACCGCGTCGAAGACACCATCCTGGAACGGCAGCTTCATGGCGTCGCCCGCCGTCAGCGGAAGCCAGGGGTTGCGCTTCTTGCCCTCGGCCAGCATGCCCAGGGAGAAGTCGCAGGGGACAACGTACGCGCCGGTCCGGGTGAACGGCAGGGAGGACGTGCCGGTCCCGGCGGCCAGGTCGAGGACCTTCTCTCCCGGGCGGGCGGCGACGGCGGCGGCGACCTGCTTGCGCCAGTAGCGGTCCTGGCCGAGCGAGATGACGTCGTTGGTGAGGTCGTAGTTCTTCGCCACCTTGTCGAACATGGAGGCGACTTCGTGCGGCTGCTTGTCCAAGGAGGCTCGGTTCACGCTGCCCATTCTGCCGCGCGGCCCGCGGACACCGGGGAGGCGGGGTCGCAGGCCGCCCGCGCCGCCCGGGGCGTCCGGCAGCCCCCCGGGCCCTGCCCGCGCCCGCCGCCCCGGCGTACACCCCGCACCGCACGGCACCGCGCCCGGCGCCCTCACCGCCGCCGGTGGACCAGCTTCCCCGCCAGGACCGTGGCCAGGCAGGCGGCCCCGGCCCCCTCGAAGTCCGGCTCGACGGCCGCACCGACGGCCGCACCGCCGGCCGTGTCGAAGACCGCACCGTCGGCCGTTTCGAAGACCGCGAGGTCCGCCCGCTGCCCCACGGCCCGGGCGTCGAGCACCCCGGCGTACGCGGCGCCCGCCGGCGGCCGGCAGGACCAGGCGCCACCGGTGGAATCGGCACCGGCGGCTTCCGGCTCCCCGGGCAGGACCCGCAGCCCGGTCCGCGCCACCGCGTCCGCGACCACCGCCCGCCGCAGGGGCCCGTGGATCGCGGTCACCCCGTGGGCCAGCAGCCGCTGTGCCCCGCGCCGGGCGCTCGCGCCCCGGCGGGTGTCGTCCATCCCGAGTGCGGTGAGCGCGTCCCCGGTCAGCGGTTCGGTGCCCAGTTCGTCCGCTTCGCGCGGGTCCGGGTGGTAGGCGGACTCCAGCAGCCGGGCGCCGTACGGATGGACCAGTCCGGGCGTCAGCACCCCGGGCCAGCGGCGGACCCTGGCCCCCGGGCAGGCGGCGGCCACGGCCTCGTAGGGCCCGGTCGCCGCGATCTCCCGGCCGCGGACGGCGACGGCGCCGTCCGGCACCGCGGCGAGGCCGCCGCCGGGCAGCAGCAGCTCCGCGGTGTGGATGGTCAGCACGCTCCGGCCGCCGTCAGGTGGTGGTGGGGAGGAGCTTCAGCTCGGGGTGGGCCGTGCCGCCCTCGATGGCGGTGGACGAGATATGGGAGACCACGCGCTCGTCGACCGGGTCGTCCGCCGGGTCCTCGTGCACCACGATGTGCTCGTAGGTGGTGGTCCGCTGCGCCGGGACCCGTCCCGACCTGCGGATCAGGTCGATGATCTCCTGGCGGTTGGAGCGGTGCCGGGCGCCCGCCGAGGAGACGACGTTCTCCTCCAGCATGATCGACCCGAGGTCGTCCGCGCCGTAGTGGAGGGAGAGCTGGCCGACCTCCTTGCCGGTGGTCAGCCAGGAGCCCTGGATATGGGCGATGTTGTCCATGAAGAGCCGGGCGACGGCGATGATCCGCAGATACTCGAAGAGCGTCGCCTGGGTGCGGCCCTTGAGACGGTTGTTCTCGGGCTGGTAGGTGTACGGGATAAAGGCCCGGAATCCACCGGTCCGGTCCTGTACGTCCCGGATCATCCGCAGATGCTCGATGCGTTCGGCGTTGGTCTCGCCGGTGCCCATCAGCATGGTGGAGGTGGATTCGACGCCCAGCCCGTGGGCGGTCTCCATGATCTCCAGCCAGCGTTCGCCGGACTCCTTCAGCGGTGCGATGGCCGTACGCGGCCGGGCCGGCAGCAGCTCGGCCCCGGCACCCGCGAAGGAGTCGAGCCCGGCCTCGTGGATCCGGCGGATCGCGTCCTCCACCGACACCCCGGAGATCCGGGCCATGTGCTCGACCTCGGAGGCGCCGAGGGAGTGGATCACCAGCTCGGGGAAGGCGCTCTTGATGGCCGAGAAGTGCTTCTCGTAGTACTCGACGCCGTAGTCGGGGTGGTGGCCGCCCTGGAACATGATCTGCGTGCCGCCGAGTTCGACGGTCTCGGCACAGCGGCGGAGGATGTCGTCGAGATCGCGGGTCCAGCCCTTGGCGGTGTCCTTGGGGGCCGCGTAGAAGGCGCAGAACTTGCAGGCCGTCACACAGACGTTGGTGTAGTTGATGTTCCGCTCGATGATGTACGTCGCGATGTGCTCCGTACCGGCGTACCGGCGGCGGCGTACGGCGTCGGCGGCCCGGCCGAGGGCGTGCAGCGGCGCGGAACGGTAGAGGTCGAGCGCCTCTTCGGGGGTGATGCGCCCGCCGTCGGCAGCACGGTCCAGCACGGACTGAAGGTCGGCCTTCTCGGTCACCGGGTGTCACCTTTCGGCGGTTTTTCTGGGCTCGTACGGCGGCGGACCGGTCGGATCCGGATCGCGTACGGGCTCTTTGACGGGCCGGTCCAGCCTACGCCAGGGGGGCGGAAGCACCCCGAACCGCCCCGGGCCCGCCCGCAGGGCGCCCGGGGCGGGGGTCCGAGGACCTGCGGACGCTTCCGGGTCAGCGGGCGCGTTCCAGCAGGGCTTCGGTCTTCACCGAGGTGCCGGTGCCGCTGAAGGCGAGCCGCTTCCCCCGGGGCCCGGCCGTGAGCTGGAAGGTGAACCGCTGGGTGCCCGACCAGCACCACTCGCCCTCGGTGCCGGAGGCGTTCACGACCAGCCGGGTGGCGCTGATGCTCTGGACCTCCAGGTGGTAGCGGCAGACGAGTTCGCCGGACGGGGACTTCTGGCTGGTGGTACCGGCGTTCCGGCCGACCGCGGCCGCGCCGCTGATGACGGTGGCAATGGTCCCGGTGGGCTCGCCGGGGTCCGCGGACTGCGGGGTGATCCCGCCCTCCCAGGTCCCGAGGAACACCTCCGGGATACGGTCCGGACCCTTCGGGGGCGCGGCGGAGGAGGTCGCGGAGACGTTCGCCTGCGGCTTCTCGACCGCGGCGTCGTCGTTCGTCCCACCGCCGGGCAGCAGATCGCGGAGCGGGCCGATCGCCAGCAGCAGTACGCCCAGGGCGAGCGCGAGGGTCAGCGTCACCGAGCAGGTGACCCTGCGGCGGCGCCCGGCGCCGTCCGGGGCAGCCGGTTCCGGGGCGGCCGGCTCCACGACCGGGACGGAGGTGACGGTCCCCAGGGAGGCCGAGACGGCGACGGAGGGCCGCGGCGGGAGCGGTGGCGTACGGCCGTACGCCATCCGGGGATCGGGCGTCGACGGCGGTACGGGCCCGGCCCCGCCGCCGTCAGCCGTGTCCAGGTCCAGCAGCCCCACCGCCAGCCGGGAGAGCTGCTCCACCAGCGGCCCCGGCAGCCAGCCGGAGCCCAGCAGCGCGGCCGGGCCCTCCGGGGCGAGGGCCACGGCGACCTCCTCCGGCCCGGGCCTCGTCCCCGGCTCCTTCGCCAGGCAGCGGAGCACCAGTTCGCGCAGCTCACCGTCCATCGGACCGAGCTCGGGCTCCTCGTGGACCACCTTGTAGAGCAGGGTCGCGGTGCTGCCGCCCCGGAAGGGGGTCTGCCCGGACACCGCGTACGCGAGCACCGCGCCCAGCGAGAAGACATCGGCGGCGCCGGTGATGTCCCTGCCCTGGATCGCCTCGGGGGCCATAAAGCCGGGCGAGCCGACCGTGACACCGGTGGAGGTCAGAACGGAGTTCCCGTCCATCGCGCGGGCGATGCCGAAATCGATCAGTTTGGGTCCGCCGAGGGTGAGCAGGACGTTGGAGGGCTTCACATCGCGGTGGACGAGCCCCAGAGCGTGGACGGCTGCGAGGGCCTGGGCAAGTCCGGCGCCGAGGCCGCGCACGGCGCGGCCGGGCAGCGGCCCGTGCTCCCCGACCGCCGCCGAGAGGTCGGGACCGGCGAAGAAGCCGGTGGCCACCCAGGGGACGGCGGCATCGGGATCGGCGTCCAGGACGGGCGCGGTCCAGCGGCCCCCGACCTGCCGGGCGGCCGCGACCTCGCGCCGGAACCGGGCCCGGAACGCCTCGTCATGGGCGACGTGCGGATGGACGACCTTGACCGCGACCGTACGGCCGCCCTCGCTGCGCCCCAGATAGACCCGGCCCATTCCGCCCGCGCCCAGCGCCCCGAGCAGTCGGTAAGGACCGATGGCGGATGGCTCGTCGGGCCCCAGCGGCTGCATCCGTACCCCCCGTACTCCCCCGGCGCGGCGGGCCGGACCCGCCGACGCGCGACCGTGGATCACGTCTCCCCCGCAACCTACGGAGAGGGCACCGCGGCAGGCAACGAGGGACGGTGGATCCGGCGCGATCCCGCATGGTGCGGTGTGGTGCGGTGCGGGCGCGCAGGGATACGGGAGAGGAGCGGCGGCCCTACCCCCGCCCGTCCCGGAGGAGTTCGACCGTCACATCGGCCGGGAAGCCGGTGGTCGGCCCGGTCCTGCGGGCGAACTCCCGGACTCCGGCCAACTGCTCCGGACCGAAACGGAAGTCGAGGGTCCGGAAGTACCGCTCCAGCAGCTCCGCGTCGAACGCCTCCCAGCGGGCGACCTGTTCGGAGACCTTGGCGACCTCCTGGAGCGACAGGTCGCGGGAGTCGAGGAACGCCCGGTGGACCTCGTGGACGACCTCGGGTTCGCGGGCCAGATAGTCCTTGCGCGCCGCCCAGACCGCGAAGACGAACGGCAGCCCGGTCCACTCCTTCCACATCAGCCCCAGGTCATGGACCTGGAGACCGAGCCGCGGGGCCTCGTGGAGGGACGCCCGCAGCGCGGCGTCACCGATCAGGACGGCGGCGTCCGCCTCCTGCATCATCAGCCCGAGGTCGGGCGGGCAGGTGTAGTAGTCGGGCGCGACGCCGAACCGCTCGGCCAGCAGGAGCTGGGCCAGGCGGACGGAGGTGCGGGAGGTGGACCCGAGGGCGACCCGGGCACCGTCCAGCCGCTCCAGACCGACCTGGGAGACGATGACGCACGACATCACCGGGCCGTCGCAGCCGACCGCGATATCGGGAAAGGCCACCAGCCGGTCCGAGTTGCGCAGGAACTCCACGAGGGTGATGGGCGCGATGTCGAGCTCCCCGCGCACCAGCCGTTCGCTGAGCTTCTCGGGGGTGTCCTTCGTCAGGTCGAAGTCGATGAGCGTGCCGGTGCGGGCCAGGCCCCAGTAGAGGGGCAGGCAGTTGAGGAACTGGATATGCCCTACGCGCGGCCTGACCCGGCCGCGGTCGGCGGCCGGGCGGGCGTCGGGAACGGTGGCAGCGGCGGGGACGGTGACAGCGGCGCGTTCGGCGCCCGCGGTGCCGTCCCGGCGGTCATGGCGCTCATGGCGCCCCCGGTGGTCCTGGCGGTCCTCTGAGATGTCCACCTCGTGAGGCTAACCGCCGGTACCGGGGTTCCCGCGCGACGGGGCGCGGGCGGGGCGCGGGCGGGGAGCGAACCGGGGGTTGCGCGCCGGCCGGCGGGACACCTCCCCGTACTCCCCGGCGCGCCCCCTCGTGAGCTGGGACGCGTCAGCGAATGGGCGGCGGTTTCAAGCGTCCGGGTGACGTGATCTTCACCTCTACCGCTCTCCAGACCCTGCGTGCTACGCTCAACGCAAGTTGCAGTTTGGTTTCCCTTGCAGTACAGAGCCTGCGGAGCATGTAACCCGCAGGCTTTTGTAGTTTTCAGACTTGTTTGCAGGTTCTGGAGCAGGGCAACCCTTTGGCCCAAGGAGGGCTTATGGCTACCGGAACCGTCAAGTGGTTCAACGCTGAAAAGGGCTTCGGCTTCATCGCCCAGGACGGCGGCGGCCCGGATGTCTTCGTCCACTACTCCGCGATCAACGCGTCTGGTTTCCGCTCCCTCGAGGAGAACCAGGTCGTGAACTTCGACGTCACCCAGGGTCCGAAGGGCCCGCAGGCGGAGAACGTCACCCCGGCCTAATGCCAGGGCGTCGGCGATCGCGTCCGACTTAGCAGTACCCAAGGAGCCCCGTCCGCAAGGAACGGGGCTTCTGCCTTTCCCGGACTGGATCCCGGGCTGGATCCCGGGCTGGATCCCGGGCTGGATCTCCCTGACCGGATCTCCCTCGGGATCTCCCGGACCGGGTGGTTGCGGCACATACTCTCCCACCGGACTCTCCGGGAATATCGGAAGAATTCCCGATCGCCGGAATGGAAAGTTCCGTTAAATTTTCCGGAATTTTCGCCCGGTCGGCGGAACTATTCGCACGACCGTTCACAAAGGCTCGGGCACCGGACCGCTCGGCACCGGCAGTTCCGGGAGCCGTTTCTCCTGGAGCCAGGCCCGGAACAGCCGCGCCACCGCCTCCGCTCCGCCCGCCGCGCCCGCCCCCGCGTGACGCTCCGCAAGGGCCGTGAACCCCTCGGTCGTCACCAGCCCGTGCCGGTGCACCGCCGTCCACTCCCGCAGCAGGGCCGTGAAGGCCGGGTCCCCGACCGTGGTCCGCAGCGCGTGCAGGGTGAGGGCACCCCGCTCGTACACCCGGTCGTCGAAGAGCCGCCGCAGTCCCGGATCGGCCAGCCGCAGATCCTGCGGCAGCAGGGCGAGCCGGGCCCGGGAGCGGGCCGCGAGCACGGCGGCGGCCGGACCGCCGGACGCTTCGGACCAGAGCCACTCCGCATACTTCGCGAACCCCTCGTTCAGCCAGATATGCCGCCAGTCGGCGACGGTGAGGCTGTTGCCGAACCACTGGTGGGCCAGCTCGTGCGCGATCAGCCGTTCGCTGCCGCGCGCGCCGTCCACATGGTTGGCGCCGAAGACGGCGAGGCCCTGGGCCTCGACCGGCACGTCGAGGTCGTCCGCGACGACGACCACACCGTAGGAATCGAAGGGGTACGGGCCGAAGCACTCCTCGAACAGGGCGATCATCCGGCCCTGGCGGGCGAAGTCATGGGCGAACCGGCCGAGCAGGGGCCGCGGTACGGCAGCGGACTGCGGCACTCCGGGCCCGGCTGCCTCCCGGCCACCGGCGGCCGCCTCGGCACCGGCCCCCTGCTCGGCGGCGCCCGGCTCATCCGCTCCCGGTACCGGCACGCGTTCGTACGGCCCGATCTGGACCGTCGCCAGATAGGTGGCCATGGGCGCGGACTGCTCGTACACCCAGCGCGTGGTGGACGCCCCAGCGGTCCGTGAGACCAGCCGGCCGTTGGCGACGACGGTGTACGGGGTCGGCGCGGTCATCGCGATCCGGTACACCGCCTTGTCGTCGGGCCGGTCGTTGCAGGGGAACCAGGACGGCGCGCCGTGCGGCTGGGAGGCCACCAGAGCGCCCTCGTCCAGTTGCTCCCAGCCCAGCTCGCCCCACTCCCGGGTCCGCACCGGCTGCGGTACGCCCTGGTAGCGGACCTCCACGGTGAACGCGGTGCCGGGAGGTACCGGTTTCCCGGGGGTGATCCGCAGCTTGCCCGCCCGGTGCGTCCAGCGGGCCGGGCGGCGGCCGTCGACGAGGACCTTGTGGAGCCGGAAGGCGCCGAGGTCCAGGGCGAGGACCGGGAGGCCGCGGGCGGCCACGGCGTGCACGGTGGCACGGCCCGCGAGCCGGCCGGTGTGCGGAACGTACTCCAGGTCCAGGTCGTAGGCGGTGACGCGGTAGCCGTCGTCGCCGTGCTGCGGGAGGTAGGAATCGCTCACTGCGGGCCCTCCGGTCCGTGCGGGTGCGGCGGCGGCCAGGCGGCGACCGGGTTGCCCAGCCAGCGGGTGCCCGGCGGGATCCGTTCGCCGCGCAGTACGAGGGAGGCCGGGCCCACCACCGCGCCCGCGCCGACGGCCGCGCCGGGCAGGGCGATGCCGTGCGGGCCGAGGGTGGCTCCCGGGCCCAGTTCGACGGGCCCCAGCCGCATGATCCGGTCGTGGAAGAGATGGGTCTGGAGGACACAGCCGCGGTTCACGCTCGCGCCCGCGCCGACGGTCACCAGATCGGCCTCCGGCAGCCAGTACGTCTCGCACCACGCGCCCCGCCCCACCCGGGCGCCGAGGATCCGCAGCCAGAGGTTCATCAGCGGGGTGCCGCCGACGGCACCGGCCAGCCAGGGCACGGCGAGCACCTCGACGAAGGTGTCGGCGAGTTCGCCGCGCCAGACGAACCCGGACCACAGCGGATGCTCCCCCGCCCGGAAGCCCCCGACGAGCAGCCATTTCGCGGCGGCCGTGACCGCGCAGGCCACCACCCCGCCCAGCGCGAGCAGCGGGCCGGTGAGCGCGGCGGCGGCCGGGACCCCGTACGCCCCGGCGGCCGCCGCGAAGGCGAATACGCCCGCGACGGCGAGGGCGGCCGAGCAGAGCACCGGGACGATCCGGCACAGCTCGACGGCGGCCCGCGCCCAGCGCAGCCGTACGGGAGGGGAGTAGGTACGGCTCCGGTCGCCCTCTTCGGGTGTCCGCCGCAGCCGGATCGGCGGCATCCCGAGCCAGGAGCTGCCCGCCTCGGCCCGCTTCGGAGCGGCCGACAGCACCCCGACCAGACCGTGTTTGGGGACCCGGCGGCCCGCGGCCGCCATGCCCGAATTGCCGAGGAAGGCGCGTTTGCCGACCCGGGCGGCGGCGATCCGGAGCCGCCCGCCGCCCAGCTCGTAGGAGCCGATCATGGTGTCGTCGGCGAGGAACGCGCCGTCGCCGACGGTCGTCATCGCGGGCAGCGCCAGCACTGTGGAGACCTCGGCGCCCCGGCCGACCTTCATGCCCAGGGCCCGCAGCCAGCCGGGGGTGGCGAGGCTGGCGTAGAGCGGGAAGAGATGCGCCCGGGCGGTGTCCATCAGCCGCTCCACGGCCCAGGCGCGCCAGGCGGCCGGGCCGTGGACGGGGTGGCTGCCCTCGCGGAGCCCCGCGCCGAGCGCCCGTACGCCCGCCAGGATCAGCAGGGCGTACACCGTCACCCCGGTGAGGGTGGCGAGCAGCAGGCCGGTGGCGGGGCCCGGGGCGTGGCGGAGCACCAGCAGCGCGGGGAGCGCGGCGGCCGCGGGCAGCAGTCCGAGGAGCACGGACGTCAGCGCGTAGACGGCGGTCCAGCGGGCCCGGCGCGGCGGGCGGGGCAGTTCGGCGCGGCGGCCGCGGGCCCGGCCGGTGCGGGTGGCGGGCACTCCGGACCAGCGCTCCCCCGCCGGTACGGTGCCGGTCACCGCCGAGCCGGGCGCGATCTCGGCGCGCTTGCCGATCCGGGCGCCGGGGAAGAGGGTGCTGCGGGCCCCGACGACGGCGCCCGCGCCGATCCGGACGGCTCCGATGTGCAGCCGGTCGCCGTCCAGCCAGTGGCCCGCGAGGTCGGCCTCGGGTTCGACGGCCGCGCCCCGGCCGAGCCGCAGCAGCCCGGTGACCGGCGGCGGGGCATGCAGATCGACGTCCTCGCCGACGCGTACGCCGAGGGCGCGGGCGTAGTAGACCAGCCAGCAGCCCGCGAGCTGTCCGGCCCCGGCGAGCTGGGCGAGCCGTTCGGCGGCCCAGAGCCGGAGGTGGACGGAGCCGCCGCGGGGGTACGTGCCCGGGCGCACCCCGCGCAGCAGCAGCCGGGCGCCGCCCCCGGCGACGGCGATCCGGCCGGGCGGACCGGCGAGCAGCAGCCAGCCCAGGGCGATCCACCACCAGGAGATGCCGGGTCCGGCGCCGACGACGTTCGCCGCGGCCGCGGCGAGGACGGCCCAGCGCAGCCCGCCGACGGCGAGCAGCAGCGGCAGGACGGCGCACTGGACGGCCCGGGCCCGGAGCGGCACCGGCCGGACGGCGGGCGCGTCCGGTGGCCGGTCCGCGGGGGCCGCCGGGCCGCGCCGTTCGTCGAGGAGGCGGGCGAGCGCGCCGAGGACGGGATACCGGTAGATGTCGCCGACGGACCCGGTGCCGTACCGCTCCCGGATCCGGGCCACGAGCCGGGCGGCGGCGAGGCTGCCGCCGCCGTGGGCGAAGAAGTCCGCCCCGGCGCCGGGGACGGGCACCCCGAGCAGCTCCTCCCACCGGGCGGCGAGCCATGCCTCGGTGGCGGTGAGCCCGTCGGCCCGCGGTTCGTCCCGGCAGGTGAGAGGCCAGGGCAGCGCGTCCCGGTCGACCTTTCCGGAGGTCCGTACGGGCAGCGCCGACACCACGGCGAGTACGGGTACGACCTCGGCGGGCAGGACCCGCCGCAACCGGGCCGCGGCCGCTTCCCGGTCGAACGCCCCGCCCCCGGCCGCGGGCGGCCCCTCGTCTTCCGGGGCTCCGGAACCACCCGCGCCGGACCGCCGGGGCCGGGGTCCGGCGTCCGGCACTCCGGACGCGCCCGGGCCGGGACCGCGCACACCGCCGGAAGCACCGGCGACCGCCGGATCCGGGGCGCCCGGGCCCGGGACCACATAGCCCACCAGGACGCTGCTGCCCGCTGGGGTCGTACGGACCGCGGCCGCGGCCGCCGTGACGCCCGGGAGGGCCCGCAGCGCGGTGTCGATCTCGCCCAGTTCGATCCGGCGGCCGCCGATCTTGACCTGGTCGTCGGCACGGCCCAGGAAGACCAGGCCCTCGGGGTCGGCCCGGACCAGGTCGCCCGAGCGGTAGGCGCGGGGCCAGCCGGTCGCGGGGAGCGGGGCGTACGCCGTGGTGTCCAGGGCGGGGTCCAGATAGCGGGCCAGGCCCGCGCCGCCGATGATCAGCTCGCCGCTCTCGCCCATCGCCACCGGTTCGCCCCGCCCGTCGACCACGGCCAGCTCCCAGCCGTCCAGCGGCAGCCCGATCCGGACCGGTCCGCCGCCCGGGGCCAGCACGGCCGCGCACGAGACGACGGTGGCCTCGGTCGGCCCGTACGTGTTCCACACCTCCCGCCCCGGCACGGCCAGCCGGGCGGCCAGCTCGGGCGGGCACGCCTCGCCGCCGAGGATCAGCAGCCGTACGCCGTCCAGCGCGGCGGCCGGCCAGAGCCCGGCCAGCGTCGGCACGGTCGAGACCACGGTGATCCGGCGCTCGGCCAGCCACGGCCCCAGCTCCGCACCGGCCCTGACCAGCGCCCGGGGCGCGGGCACCAGACAGGCGCCGTGCCGCCACGCCAGCCACATCTCCTCGCAGGACGCGTCGAACGCCACGGAGAGGCCCGCGAGCACCCGGTCCCCGGGGCCCGGCGGCGCTTCCCGCAGAAAGATCCGGGCCTCGGCGTCCACGAAGGCGGCGGCCGCCCGGTGGGTGACCGCGACGCCCTTGGGCCTGCCCGTCGAACCGGAGGTGAAGATCACCCAGGCGTCGTCGCCGGGGCGCGGAGGGCCCCCGGAGCCGTCGGGATCCGGGGGGTCCGGGGGGTCCGGGGGGTCCGGGGGACTCGGGGGACTCAGGGGGTTCGGGGTACTCATGGTGTCCGGGGGATCCGAGGGGTCCGGGGGCCCTGCGGCGTCCTCGCGCCCCGCGGTACCCCGGCCTCCCTCCGCTCCCCGGCCGTCCGCGCAGGTCAGGAGCCGGCCGGGGCCCAGGACACCCACCACCCCCGCCTCCGCGAACACGGCCCGGGCCCGCTCCCCGGGATCGTCCGCGTCGACCGGGACGTACGCCGCGCCCGCCGCGAGGACCCCCAGGACGCAGACGTACAGATCGGCGGTGCCGGAGGGGACCCGGACGCCGACCCGAGTGCCCCGGACCGCGCCGCGGGCGGCGAGATCGCGGCGTACGGCATCCACCTCCGCCAGCAGCGACCGGTAGGTCAGCGGGCTGCCGCCGCCGTCGTCGACGGCAAGTGCGTCGGGGTGGGCGCGGGCCGTGGCCGCGAGGATGTCGAGAAGCGTCCGTTCGGGTGCCGCGGGACCGCCGGTGAAGACGGCCCGGGCCGCGGTGGCGGGGGCGGTCAGCAGGGACGGCTCCGGGGCGACGGTCATCCGGCGACCCCGCCGCCGCAGGCGCCGCCGGGGTCGCGGGGCTGGTGCGTCACCATCGGTCGGTCTCCGTCCGTCGGCGCGGGCGTACGGCCCGGAGGGCCTCCGCATGACAGACGGGGAGCCTATTAGCGTTTGATCACCTTTGCCGGTTATGCACCGAAATCATGGCGCCGACCCGGCCGCTGGCCCCGAGCACCGGCAACCCCACCCGCACGCGGCCGCCCGACCACCGGCAGCCCTGCCCCTGCCCCCGCACCCGCCCGCGCGCCGCGCACCCGTACCCCGCGTCAGTGCGGCGACCAGCGCTCGCCTTTGATCAGATCACCCAGACCGACCCAGGCGAAGTTCATCAGCGTGGCGGCGGCCTCCTTCGCCGAGACGGCACCGCCGGCCGTCCCGTCCGCACCGGCCCCGCCCGTACCGCTCCCGCCCGTACCGCTCCCGTCCGTCCCGGCCCCGCCCGCACCGCTCTCGTTGACCCAGGCCGCGAGCGATTCCGCCGCCCCCACCAGCGCCTGCGCCAGCCCGGCGATATCGCGCTCCCCGGGCGGACCCGGGGAGTCGGCCTCCCGGGCCGCCGCCTCCAGCAGCACCGCCACAAAGTCGACGATCTTCCCGCGCATGGCGGCGACCTCCAGCGCGAAGGGCTCGCCGTGCGTCCGCGCCTGCCGGTGCAGCACGGACCAGGCGTCCGGGTGCCCCGCGGCATGGGTGAAGAAGGCCGTGAGCCCCGCCCACAGCTGCCGGTCCGCCGGCAGACCCGGCTCGACCGCCCGCTCGACGGCGGTGAGCAGCGCCTCCGCCTCCCGCCGGATACAGGCGGTGAACAGCTCTTCCTTGGACCGCAGATAGAGGTAGACGAGCGGTTTGGAGACGCCCGCGAGTTCGGCGATCTCGTCCATGGACGCCGCGCGGTAGCCGCGCCGCCCGAAGGTCCGTACCGCGGCGTCCATCATCTGCTGTTCGCGTACGGCCCGCGGCATCCGCCTCCCGCCGGTCCCGGTCCCGGTCCCGGTCCTGGCCCCGGTTCCGGCTACTCCCCCGGCCCTCGTCCCGGCGCCCCCGCCCGCACCCGTAGCCATGGCCCGCTCCCCTTCACCCCGGTCCCCGCCGACGGCCCGGCGGCCCGTCGGGCGCCCCCGCTACCCATCGGTAAGCCTACGGCCCGCCACAAGGTCAGCAACGAGCCAAAGACGCCCCGCAACGCACCGGGCCCCCGCTCTCCGTGAGGGGGAGAGCGGGGGCCCGGTGGGCAAAGGGCGAGCGGGGTCAGACGGTGGCCGGGACCGAGACCTTGCGCTCCGCGTCGGACGGCGCGATCTCGTCGATCGGGGAGGCGCTGGCCGAGTTGTACTGGTCGTGGTCGAGGATGTTCTCCCGGGCCGCGACGATCACCGGGACGAGCGCCTGGCCCGCCACGTTCGTGGCCGTACGGATCATGTCCAGGATCGGGTCGATCGCCAGCAGCAGGCCCACGCCCTCCAGCGGGAGGCCCAGGGTGGAGAGGGTCAGCGTGGTCATCACGGTCGCGCCGGTGAGGCCGGCGGTGGCCGCGGAGCCGACCACGGAGACGAAGGCGATCAGCAGGTAGTCCTGGACACCGAGCTGGATGTCGAAGATCTGCGCCACGAAGATCGCGGCGAGGGCCGGGTAGATCGCGGCGCAGCCGTCCATCTTGGTGGTGGCGCCGAACGGCACGGCGAAGGAGGTGTACTCCTTCGGAACGCCCAGGCGCTCGGTGACCCGCTGGGTGACCGGCATGGTGCCGACCGAGGAGCGGGAGACGAAGGCGAGCTGGATCGCGGGCCAGGCGCCCTTGAAGAACTGGACGGGGTTGACCTTGGCGACCGTCGCGAGCAGCAGCGGGTAGACACCGAAGAGGACCAGGATGCAGCCGATGTAGACGTCGGCGGTGAAGGTCGCGTACTTGCTGATCAGGTCCCAGCCGTAGTCGGCGATGGCGTAGCCGATCAGACCGACGGTGCCCAGTGGGGCGAGGCGGATGACCCACCACAGGGCCTTCTGGAGCAGCTCCAGAACGGACTCGCTGAGGGTGAGGACCGGCTTGGCCTTCTCGCCCAGCGCCAGGGCGGCGATACCCGCGAAGGCGGCGAGGAAGACGATCTGGAGGACCTTCAGCTCGGCGAAGGGCGTGATGATGTCCGTCGGGATGATGCCGGTCAGGAAGTCGATCCAGGAGCCGGACTTCTCGGGGAGCTTGCCGTCCTTCGGCGTCAGGCCGGTGCCCTCGCCCGGGTTGGTGACCAGGCCGATCGTGATACCGATGGCAACCGCGATCAGGGAGGTGATCAGGAACCAGAGCAGCGTCTGGGAGGCCAGCCGGGCGGCGTTGTTGACCTTCCGCAGATTGGTGATCGACACCAGGATCGCGAAGAACACGAGCGGTGCGACGGCCAGCTTCAGCAGCCGGACGAATATTCCGCCGATCTGCTCCAGCGTGTCCTTCAGCCAGGCGATGTCCTGGTGGCGGGCGAGCCAGCCGAGCAGCACACCGAGCACCAGACCGATGATGATCTGGGCCCAGAAGGGGACTCTCGGCAGTCGGGAGCCGGCGCCGGAAGCCTCGGGCTCCCGGTCGGCGGTGGGGGACGTCGTGTTCGCGGACACGGACACACTCCAGTGATGGCTGAGGAAGGGGTGAGCGGAAGGCGGCGCCCGTGCGCGAGAAGGGCCAGGGTCGGGCTGCCGCTGAAAGGAATGCCGGGGTCAGGTCGAGCGGTGACAGACCGCGGACATACAGCGGCAGAGATCGACATGCAGGCGCGCCACGAGCGGGGGGCTCGCGGCATGGCGGAGGCGCACTGATGTCTGCATGGGGAACACATTAACACCGCACCTTTGAGGTCCTCAAAGGTCTGCTTGGGGGTAAGCGGGCCGGATTGCCTCCGATTCCCATCCCGCCACCGCCGTTAACCTGCGAAAAACATGTAAAAAAACGGACATCCCGGGCGAGAGGTCAAGATCCTCACCCGGGATGTGTGACACATCCGATATGGACGCGATACGCGTGTTTTATATGACGTCTGTGACGCCTGCGTTGCTGCGTGTTGCTACGCGTTGCTGCGTGTTGCTGCGTGTTGCGTGCCGGGCGACGCCGGCGGCTCGGTGCCGCCGGACGTCAGGCGACGCCGTCCTCGCTCGTGCGGTGCGCGGCCAGCTTCTCCTTCGCCCGGTCGACCCCGTCGACGATCTGCTCGGACATCGCGTCGCGCTGCTTGCGCAGCAGGACGAAGCTGAGCGGCGCGGAGACGAGCAGCGCCAGCAGCACCACCCAGACGAAGTTGGAGTCGCCGAGCCCCTTGGGCAGGATGCCGAAGTGGACCAGGACGGCCATGACCGCGAAGCAGCCGGCGAAGACGGCGAGACGCAGGCCGGTGTACTTGATCGCGGCGCTCGACTTGGCAGACACGGTGCCCTTCTCCCTCTTCCGCGCATACGCGATGTTCACGTACGCGACATGTGTGGACGTGCCCGTCCAGTGAAGCACGCACCGATTCCGATCACCGCAGCGGCCCGAACGACCGGCCGCCGCGGCACCGGGGCGCCCGGCCCGGCGCCCCGGCTCAGCGCAGCGCCAGCAGCATCGTGATGTCGTCGCGGTCGTCGCCGTCCGCGACCCGGATCGCGCCCGGCACCCGGCCGACCTCCCGGAATCCGCAGGAGGCGTAGAAGTCCTCCAGCCCGAGGCCGCCGCGGCAGCCGAGCCGCAGCGCGTCGATCCCGTCGAAGCCCCGCGCGGCCTTCTCGGCGGCCGCCATCAGCTCCCGGCCGACGCCCCGGCCCTGGAGCCGGGGGTGGACCATGACCGTGTAGAGCCAGGCCCAGTGGGTCATCAGCCGGTGGCCGTTGAAGGCGAAGAACGCGGTGGCCGCGACCCGCCCGTCCGCGTCGTGCCCGACGAGCAGCCGCATCCGGCCCTCGGCCAGCCCGGCGAGATGCCGGACCAGCTCGGGCCGTATGTCGTCCTCGGACACCGGCGGTACGAAGCCGACGGCGCCGCCCGCGTTGCTGACGTCGGCCCACAGGGCGAGGATCCCGTCGCGGAGCGCGGGGCCGACCGGCGGGTCGAGGGTGTACGCCAGGGACTCCGCGGCCTTCCCCGTCCGTTCCCGCACCCGCACCTGCGCCTGCTCCCGCATCCGCGCTCCCGCTTCCCCGCCCGCTCCCCCGGCCATGCCGCGTCCCGTCCTCAGACCCGCATCGGCTGCGGCGACTCGCGCCGGTCCGCGTCCGGGCCCGGGTACTCGCGGATGATCTCGTACCGGGTGTTCCGCTCGACCGGCCGGAAGCCGGCGTCGCGGATCAGCTCCAGCAGATCGTCACGGGTGAGCTTGTTCGGCGTGCCGTAGTTGTCGGCGTCGTGGGTGATCTTGTACTCGACGACCGAGCCGTCCATGTCGTCGGCGCCGTGCTGGAGCGCGAGCTGCGCGGTCTGCACGCCGTGCATCACCCAGAAGACCTTCACATGCGGCACGTTGTCGAAGAGGAGACGGGAGACGGCGAAGGTCTTCAGCGCCTCGGCGCCGGTCGCCATCGTGGTCCGCGCCTGGAGGCGGTTGCGGACCTTGCCGTCCTTCATATCGACGAAGTCGTGCTGGTAGCGGAGGGGGATGAAGACCTGGAAACCGTTGGTCTCGTCCTGGAGTTCCCGCAGCCGCAGAACGTGGTCCACCCGGTGGCGGGGCTCCTCGATATGCCCGTACAGCATGGTGCACGGGGTCTTCAGACCCTTGCTGTGCGCCAGGCGGTGGATGCGCGACCAGTCCTCCCAGTGGGTCCGGTGGTCGACGATGTGCTGCCGGACCTCCCAGTCGAAGATCTCCGCGCCGCCGCCGGTGAGGGACTCCAGACCGGCTTCGATCAGCTCGTCGAGGATCTCGGAGGCGGAGAGCCCGGAGATGGTCTCGAAGTGGTGGATCTCGGTGGCCGTGAACGCCTTGAGGGAGACGTTCGGCAGGGCCTCCTTCAGCGCGGACAGCGAGCGCGGGTAGTAGCGCCAGGGGAGGTTGGGGTGGAGCCCGTTGACGATGTGCAGCTCGGTGAGGTTCTCGTTCTCCATCGCCTTGGCGAGGCGGACGGCCTCCTCGATGCGCATCGTGTACGCGTCCTTCTCGCCCGGCTTCCGCTGGAACGAGCAGTACGCGCAGGACGCGGTGCACACGTTCGTCATATTGAGGTGACGGTTGACGTTGAAGTGGACGACGTCGCCGTTCTTCCGGGTCCGCACCTCGTGCGCGAGGCCGCCGAGCCAGGCCAGGTCGTCGGAGTCGTAGAGCGCGATCCCGTCCTCACGGGTCAGCCGCTCACCGGCGAGGACCTTCTCCTCCAGCTCGCGCTTGAGCCCAGCGTCCATGCGCCCGCCTCCCACTTTCCTCATCCATCGAGCCTCGTACCTCGGGCCCCGTCCACGGTACTTTGCCCGCGCCCGGCGGACGGGAGTGCCCCCGCCGCGCCGGTCGCCGGGCCGTGGCGGGGTCACTCCTGGGCGGGCAGGTCCCCGACCCGGTTCTCCCACTTGGTGGAGAGCACGATGGTCGTCCGGGTGCGGGAGACGCCCCGGGTGCCGCTGAGGCGGCGGATGGTCTTCTCCAGACCGTCGACGTCGGACGCCCGCACCTTGAGCATGTAGGAGTCGTCGCCCGCGATGAACCAGCAGTCCTCGATCTCGTCGAGGTCGCGGAGCCTGCGGGCGACGTCCTCGTGATCGGCGGCGTCGGAGAGGGAGATACCGATCAGGGCGGTGACACCGAGCCCGAGGGAGGCGGCGTCCACGGTGGCGCGGTAGCCGGTGATGACACCCGCCGCCTCCAGCCGGTTGATCCGGTCGGTGACACTGGGCCCGGAGAGTCCGACGAGCCGTCCCAGCTCGGCGTAAGAGGCCCTGCCGTTCTCGCGTAGGGCCTGGATGAGCTGCCTGTCCACCGCGTCCATAAACCTGGTGCCTTCCATTATTCAGCAATCCAGCGAGTATCAGAATGAAACTAAGGCACGCAGGAGGCTCCCCCTGCGATCCCGAATACGTCTAGGAATGTCTCCGTCTGCCGCCCCGGGGTCCGTCCGCGGCCCACTGGTCAGGTGGCCCGTTGGTCCGTCCGTCCTTCCGGGTACGCGCCGGGCACGCGTGGGACGGCCCCCCGTTCAGCGCCTCAGGCCGGCGGCCCCGGCTGCTGCCCGTGCTCCTGCTGCCCGTGTGCCCTGTCCCCGTCCGGCTTCTCCCCGTCCGCCCTGTCCCCGTCTCCGCGGGCGGCGGCGCCGAGTTCGCCCTCCCACCGCCGGTAGAGCGTGTGCGGCACACCCACCGCGTCGAGCGCCCGCCCGGCGACGAAGTCCACCAGGTCCTGGATATGCGTGGCCCCGGCGTAGAAGGCGGGCGAGGCGGGCAGGACGACCGCTCCGGCGTCGTCGAGGGTGACGAGGTGCCGCAGGGTCTGCCCGTTGAGCGGGGTCTCGCGTACGGCCACCACCAGCGGCCTGCGCTCTTTCAGGGTCACGCTCGCGACCCGCTGGAGCAGATCCTTGGAGAGCCCGAGCGCCACTCCGGCGACGGCGGCCGTGGACGCGGGCACGATCAGCATCCCCTTTGCGGGGTACGACCCGGAGGACGGCCCGGCCGCGAGGTCGCCCGCGCTCCAGTAGCGGACGTCCGTCAGATCGGCCTCGGGAAAGACCCGCGGCTTCCCGTCCGCGCCCCGGCCCAGCCACTCCCGCAGGCCGTCCTGCCAGTGGGCGTCCCGGAAGGCGATCCCGGTCTCGTCGAGCAGGGTCAGCCGCGACGCGCGCGACACCACCAGGTCCACGGCCTCACCGGCGTCGATCAGCCCCCGCAGCACGGCGGCGGCGAACGGCGTCCCGGACGCGCCCGACACCCCGACGACCCACGGCCGCCGGACCCCGTCCCGCGGCTCTTCTCGTGCTGGCACTTGTGCTGGCTCCACACGGGGAGCCTATCCGGCGCCCGTCATAGCCGATGTGTCAGGACGTACCCGTACGCTTCGGCCGGGCGGGAACCTACTCGCCGGGGCCAGACAGCAGCACCGAGGTATCGAAGCTCAGCTCCCCCAGCGTTGTATCCACCGTGACCTCGCCGCCGTACGGAACCGTGTCGCGCCCTGGCTACACCGTCAGACCGCGCACCGCCAGATCCGCCAGAGCGCACACGAAAAGGGTAATTCCGATAAACCCATTGACCGTGAAGAACGCCCGGTTCAGCCGGGACAGGTCGTGCGGCCGGACGATGGTGTGCTCGTAGACGAACGCCCCCGCGACGATCGCCAGCCCCACCCAGAAGAAGGCTCCCGCGTCCGTCGCCAGGGCGTACCAGACCAGCAGGGCCAGGGTGACGAGATGGCAGAGGCGGGCGCCGTGGAGGGCGGCCGGGACGCCGAAGCGGGCCGGGAAGGAGCGGACGCCCTCCGCCCGGTCGGCG
Organism: Streptomyces sp. NPDC003691; assembly: GCF_053981115.1. Classification (NCBI taxonomy): domain Bacteria; kingdom Bacillati; phylum Actinomycetota; class Actinomycetes; order Kitasatosporales; family Streptomycetaceae; genus Streptomyces; species Streptomyces sp. NPDC003691. Next base: position 95,838 of record NZ_JBSFNQ010000016.1, read on the forward strand.
GTCACGTCCTGGGTGGCGAAGATCAGGTCGAAGCCGCCGATCCAGATACCGACCGCGAGGCCGAGGATGACCGCGTCCCAGGACCAGGCACCGGTCACCGCCAGCCAGGCGCCGATCGGCCCGATCGCCTGGGCCAGCCCCAGAATGGCGTGCGGGAAGTCGGTGAACCGCTTGCCGTACGGATAGACCACCATCGGTACGACGGCGAGCGGCGCCAGCATCAGGCAGAGCGGGTTCAGCGCGGCGGCCGCGGCCAGGAAGACGGCCAGCGCGATCAGCGCGCCGGTCCAGGCGGACCGTACGCTCACCGCGCCGGTGACCAGCTCCCGGCCCGCGGTGCGCGGATTGCGGGCGTCGATCTCGCGGTCGATGATCCGGTTGCAGGCCATGGCGAAGGTCCGCATACCGACCATCGCCACCGTGACCAGCAGCAGTTCGGCCCAGTGGACGCTCTTGTCCACCTGGTACATCGCGGTGAGGGTCGCGATATAGGCGAAGGGCAGCGCGAAGACCGAGTGCTCGATCATCACGAGCTTCAGGAAGGCCCGCACCTTGCCGCCGCCCGCCGGGCCCGCGGCTCCCTCGCCCGTTCCGACGGCGGACCCGGCCGCCGTCACAGGCCGTACTCCTTCCAGCGCCGGTCGACCAGCGCCGCGGTGCCGGGGTCGGACTCGACCATGTTCGGCCAGCCCCGGGTATAGCCCTCCTCGGGCCACTTCGTGGTGGCGTCGATACCCGCCTTGCCGCCCCAGAACTGCTGGTAGGAGGCGTGGTCGAGATGGTCGACCGGGCCCTCCACGACAGTCAGGTCACGGGCGTAGTCGGTGTTCCCGAAGGCCCGCCAGGCGACTTCGTGGAGGTCGTGGACATCGCAGTCCTTGTCCACCACGATGATCAGCTTCGTCAGGGACATCATGTGCGCACCCCAGATCGCGGACATCACCTTCTGCGCGTGCTTGGGGTAGCGCTTGTCGATGGAGACGATCGCGCAGTTGTGGAAGCCGCCGGCCTCGGGCAGGTGGTAGTCCACGATGTCCGGCACGATGATCTTCAGCAGCGGCAGGAAGAACCGCTCGGTGGCCCGCCCCAGCGGACCGTCCTCCGTCGGCGGCCGGCCGACCACGATCGACTGGAGCAGCGGACGCTTCCGCATGGTGATGCAGTCGATCTTCAGCGCGGGGAACGGCTCCTGCGGCGTGTAGAAGCCGGTGTGGTCGCCGAAGGGACCCTCGGGCAGCATCTCCCCCGGCTCCAGCCAGCCCTCGATGACCACCTCGGCCTGCGCGGGCACCTGGAGCGGCACGGTCTTGCAGTCGACCATCTCGATGCGCTTGCCCTGGACGAAGCCCGCGAAGAGGTACTCGTCGATATCGCCGGGCAGCGGCGCGGTGGAGGCGTACGTCACGGCGGGCGGGCAGCCGAAGGCGATGGCGACCGGCAGCTTCTCGCCCCGCCGGGCCGCGACCTGGTAGTGGTTGGCCGAGTCCTTGTGGATCTGCCAGTGCATCCCGATGGTCCGGCGGTCGTGCCGCTGGAGCCGGTAGAGCCCCAGGTTCCGTACCCCGGTCTCCGGGTGCTTGGTGTGCGTAAGCCCCAGGTTGAAGAAGGAGCCGCCGTCCTCGGGCCAGGTGAACAGCGCGGGCAGCAGGTCCAGGTCCACCTCGTCGCCTTCGAGGACGACCTCCTGTACGGGGGCGTCCTTCACCTTCTTCGGCGGTACGTGGATCATCGACCCGAGCTTGCCGAACGCCTCCCGCACCCCGATGAAACCGTGCGGCAGCTCCGGCTTCAGCAGCCCGCCGATCTTGTCGGAGATCTCGGAGTACGACTTCAGCCCCAGCGCCTTCAGCAGCCGGCGGTCCGTCCCGAAGACGTTCATCGCCAGCGGCATCGAGGCCCCGCGCACGTTCTCGAAGAGCAGCGCGGGCCCGCCCGCCTTGTTGACCCGGTCGACGATCTCGCCGACCTCCAGGTGCGGGTCGACCTCGACCTTGATGCGCTTGAGGTCTCCCTCGCGCTCCAGGGCCCTGAGCAGGGAACGAAGATCCTCATATGCCATGGGCCCAGTATCCGGTACCGGCTACCCTGGCAACGTCACCGGGGCCGCCCGCGCCCCGCCGCCTCTCGCCGAAGGACCGCCCGCGCATGTTCCGGTATCTGCCGTTCCTGCTGGTCCTGGCGCTGTGGATCTATGCCTTCATCGATGTGCTGAACACCCCGGAGAAGGAGGTCCGCAACCTCCCCAAGGTTGCCTGGGTGATCATCGTCCTGCTCTTCGGCGAGGTCCTCCTCGGCCCGATCGCCTGGTTCGTCGCGGGCCGCCCGCGCCGTACCCCCGCCTACGGCGGTGGCGGCGGCTCCTTCTCTTCGGGCCGCCGCGGTGGCGGCTGGGTCGCCCCGGACGACAACCCGGACTTCCTGAAGTCCCTGGACGACGAGGGCAAGAAGGACAAGCCCAAGGACCCGAAGGACGAGGAGCCCGGGAGCGACGGCTCGAAGTAGCCCTCCCCCGCGGATGTACGAGTGCCCCCGCCCGGACCTGGTCCGGGCGGGGGCACTCGGGTGTACGGGGGTGTCAGTGCCGGGTGGCGTAGGTGAGGAAGGTGTTCCAGGCGGCCGGGGGGAGGGCCAGTTGGGGGCCGTCCTGGATCTTGGAGTCGCGGACGTGGACCGTGCCGGGGCAGGTGGCGACCTCGACGCAGTCGCCGGCGGATCCGCCGCTGTAGCTGGACTTGTGCCAGGACAGGGCGACCTCAACGCAGTCGTCTCCATCAGCGCTGCTGTAGCTGCTCTTGAACCAGACCAGTTCTTCGATGCTCATTGCGCTCCTCGCATCCGCTTCAACAGACCCACGGAGTCGTCCAGAGTAAGGGCCTGTGAACGCATCCTGGCATAGCGCATCTGGAGAATGCTGACTTCTTTGGACTCGGAGATGAACTGGCCGCCACGCTGACCCTCGCAGTAGGCGAACCATTTGTTCTGCGGGGTTTCCAACAGACGGATCGGGCCGGACAGTCCGGCATGGTTCGCCCGGGCCAGCGGCATGATCTGGAGCTCGACATTGCGGTACTGGGCGACCTCCAGCAGGCGGTCGATCTGACCTCGGGTGACCTCGGGGCCGCCCGTACCACGCAGGATTACGTGTTCCTCGATGATGAAGCTGAACGCGGTGTTGGGGCGGTCCTTCAGCAGGCGTTGGCGCTCAGCCCTCGCGGCCCACTGCTCTTCGATCTTGTCGTCCCCCAGCGGCGGCAACCGACTGTCGAAGAGTGTGCGCACGTACGGTTCGGTCTGGAGCAGGCCCGGGATCAGCCTGTTCTCGTACGTGTAGAGGCTGATCGCCTCCTCCTCAAGCCGCGCCCACTGGCGGAACCACTGCGCCAGCCCCCGTCGCCTCGACAGACACTTCGCCCCGGCCTCCAGCGCCCCGAAGGCGTCCAGGATCTCCTCGGACTGCTCGACATAGTCCTTCGGCGGAAACCGGCGGCCCTGTTCGACGGAGGCGACCGTCTGGACCGAGTACCGCACCATCGGGGCGAACTCCGGCTGGGAGAGTCCGGCTCTCTTGCGGAAGGCTTTGAGGACCGCGCCGAAGACCCTGAGGCTGTCCGACCCTTCGGGCTCCCGGCCGCAGGGGCCCGCGTCCTGTTCATCCTCGTCTTCTTCGAGTTCCTCGGGGTTCTCGTGGTCCTCGGATTCCTCGTGGTTCTCGGGCTCGTTCGACCCGTTCGTCCCGTCCGTCATGACGGACACCTCCCGCGCACACGTGCCTCGTTGCACTCTCTCACCGATAGTCACGAGGTGTTTACGGAACGTCCAGATCGGGGGCCCGTACGCATCGGCTGCGTACGAGACGCGGAAAGCCCGCGCCGCGGTGAACGCGGCACGGGCTTCCGGGAGGCGGCGGGGGTCCTACGCGTACGAGTGCAGGCCCTGCACGAACATGTTCACGCCGTAGTAGTTCCACAGCCAGCAGGCGAAGGCGATCAGGCCGAGGATCGCGGCCTTGCGGCCCTTCCAGCCCGCGGTGGCGCGCGCGTGGAGGTAGCAGGCGTAGGCGACCCAGGTGATGAACGACCAGACCTCCTTGGGGTCCCAGCCCCAGTAGCGGCCCCAGGCGTCGCCCGCCCAGATCGCGCCCGCGATGATCGTGAAGGTCCAGAGGGGGAAGACCGCCGCGTTGACCCGGTAGGCGAACTTGTCGAGGGTCGCGGCGGACGGCAGCCGGTCCAGGACCGAGGTGGCGAAGGCGCTCGGCTGGTCGCCGCGGGCGAGCTTGGCCTCGTACGAGTCGCGGAAGAGGTACGCCACCGACCCGGCCGCGCCGAGGTAGAAGACCGCGCCGCAGAAGATGGCGGTGGAGACGTGGATGACCAGCCAGTACGAGTCCAGCGCCGGGACGAGCTGGTCGCTCTCGGTGTAGAAGACGGTGGTCGCCAGGCCGAGGTCGGCCAGGATCGTGCCGGTGAGCAGGAGGCCCATCCAGCGGATGTTCTTCTTCGCCGCGAGGAAGGCGAGGTAGGTACCGACGGCGACCGCGCCGAAGGTGATGGAGAACTCGTACATGTTGCCCCACGGCACCCGCTGGACCGAGACCGCGCGGCTGACCACGCCCAGGGTCTGGAGGGCCCAGGCGAGGACCGTGAGGGAGATCGCGATCCGGCCGTAGAGGTCGCCCTGCTCGGTACCGCCCGCGGCGCCGGGTCCGTCCGGGACGTCACGGCTGCCGGTGGCGGAGCGGGTGACGACCTTCGGCTTGTCCAGGACCGCGGTGCCGCCGTCCTTGCCGCTCTCCTTGCCGCGGACCTGGACGGCCGGGGCGGCCGCGCCCGACCCGGCGGAGGCCGCGGTCAGGGCGGCCGCGGTACGGCCGACCTTGCTGCGGCTGCCGAAGATCCACTCGGCGATGTGCGCGAGGAAGGCGAGGGTGTACACGGCCATCGCGGAGTAGATCAGCGTATTGCTGTACTCGGCGAAGGTCTCGTTCGTCGCGGCGGCGAGATTCACTTCTCAGCCCCTTCGGCAGTTACTTCCGGATCGTGAGGGTCGGCGGGGTCGGTCCCGTCGGTGGTGTCGGTGGTGTCGGGGACGTCGGTCCCGTCAGTGGCGGCGGTGGTGTCGGTGGTATCGGGGGCGTCGGCCGCCGGTTTCGGTGCCGGTCCGGCGTCATTCTCCTCCGGTGCCCGGTCCGGCACCGAAGGGGCCTGCCCGTGCAGGATCTCCACCAGTCCGCCCAGCTCCTCGGGGAGCCTCGCGGACTCGCTGCGGCCCAGTCCGGCCATCTCGACCACGGTCACCCCGTCCGGGCCGGTGACGGCCCGCACCCAGATCCGGCGCCGCTGGACGAAGAGCGACGCGGCCAGACCGCCGATCGCGGCGATGCCGCCCCCCAGCGCCCAGCCGTTGCCGGGGCGCTCGGAGATCTGGAAGCTGGCCCACTCGACGGTGCGCTCGTAGGTGATGGAGCCGGCGCCGTTCGGGAGCTGCATGGACTCGCCGGGCATCAGCAGGGCCTTGAGGATCTCGCCCTTCTCGTCCTTGAACTGGGTGAGCTTGCGGGTTTCGAGCTGGTAGACGTTCTGCGGCAGACCCGCGTTGACGCCCAGGTTCCCGTGGTAGGCGTTGACCGCGAGGACGGGGAAGTCGAGCGCCGGGAAGGTGGAGAACATCGGGTTGCGGGCCGAGGTGCCCGAGCCGTGCTCCTCCTTGCTGCCGAACGTCGGCACGAACCAGGCCTTGAAGCCCAGCTGCTCCTTCTTGCCGTTCTTGTCGCGGTAGCCGTCCATCACCTTGATGGCACCGCTGGAGGTGATGTTGCCGTCGATCGGCAGCAGCGGCACGGCGGCCTTGTCGAGGACGACCTTGCCGCGGCCGTCCCGGACGGTGACCACGGGCGCGTACCCGTGCGACAGAAGGTGGATCTTGCTGCCGTCGATGGTCAGCGGCTTGTTGACCTCGATGACCGCGTCCTTCTCCGGCTGCCCCGGCTTGCCCCAGCGGACGGCCGCCTCGAAGGTGCGGGCGGTCCCCTTCTGCGGGCCGCTCTTCTCGTAGGTCGCGTCGAAGCTCTTGAGGTCGAACCAGAACGGGTCGAGGTTCTCCGTGTCGTAGAGGGAGCCGGAGCGGAAGTCGTCGTACTGCGTGAGCGTGTTCGCGAAGCCGTCGCCCTCGACGATCAGCTTGCCGCCCTCCGATTTGAAGAGCTGGCCCGCGGCGAACGCCAGCAGCATCACGATCAGAGCGACATGGAAGACCAGGTTCCCCGCCTCGCGGAGGTAGCCCTTCTCGGCGGCGACCGCGTTGCCCGTGATCTGCGCCCGGAAGCGGCGCTTTGTGAGCAGGGCGAGCGCGGCCTCGCGGACCTGCTCGGGCTCGGCGTCCGTACGCCATGTCGTGTACGCGGGCATCCGGTTCAGCCGGCCGGGGGCGGCCGGGGGGCGGCTGCGCAGCTGGCCGACGAACTGCCAGGTCCGGGGGACGATGCAGCCGATCAGGGAGACGAACAGCAGGATGTAGATCGCGGAGAACCAGACCGAGCTGTAGACGTCGAAGAGCTGGAGCTTCTCGAAGATCGGCGTCCAGAACTCGTTGTTCTCCTGCCAGGTCTGCACCTTGAGGTCGTCGACCATGCGCTGCGGGATCAGGGAGCCCGGGATCGCGGCGAGGGAGAGCAGGAAGAGCAGGATCAGCGCGACCCGCATCGAGGTGAGCTGGCGCCAGAACCAGCGGGCCCAGCCGATCACCCCGAGGGAGGGGCCGCTGCTGAGCGTGGCGAGCAGTTCCTCGCGGGGGGCGGTGGTGAGCTGGGCTCCGGCCGCCGCCTCCCGGGACTCCTCGTCGGGCTGCTCGGCCGCCCGGTCGCGGCCCTGCGTATCCGTGTTGCTCATGGAGGTCAGATCCCTACCGTGAAGTCACTCGTCCAGACCTGCACCTGCTGCATCATGACGTCCCAGACGCCCGTCAGCATGAGCACGCCGGTCGCGATCATCATGATGCCGCCGATCCTCATCACCCAGACGTAGTGCTGCTTCACCCAGGCGAACGCGCCGAGTGCCTTGCGGAAGGCGAGGGCGGTGAGGATGAAGGGCAGTCCGAGACCGAGGCAGTAGGCGAAGGTGAGCGCGGCGCCGCGGCCCGCGCTGCCCTGCTCCGCGGCGAGCGACATCGCGGCCGAGAGCGTGGGGCCGATACAGGGGGTCCAGCCGACGCCGAACAGCGCGCCCAGTATCGGCGCGCCCGCCAGGCCGGTGGCCGGGCGGGTGTGGAAGCGGTACTCGCGGCGGGTCAGCCAGGGCATGGCGCCCATATAGAAGGCGCCCATCAGCACCATCAGCACACCGAGGACCCGGGTGAGGGTCTCCTGGTGCTCGAAGAGCGTCGCGCCGAAGTAGCCGAAGAGGGCGCCGCCCGAGACGAAGACGGCGGAGAAGCCGAGGACGAAGAGGGAGGCACCGGCCAGCATCCGGCCGCGGCGGGCGTCGGCGAGGTCGGTGCCGCCGGTCCCGGTGACGTACGAGAGGTAGCCCGGGACGAGCGGCAGGACGCACGGGGAGAAGAAGGAGACCAGTCCGCCGAGAACCGCGAGCGGCACGGCGAGCAGCAGGGTGCCGCCGAGCACGGTGGTGTTGATGTCGGTCGACGCCAGGACGACCGCCGGCTCCACGTACGTCACGGGGTCACTTCTCCGCGATCAGCGGGTCGATCATGGAGCGGAGTTCCTTCTCGGACAGTGCCTTGAGGGAGCGCGCCGCGATCTTCCCGTCCCGGTCGAGGACGACCGTGGAGGGGATGGCCTGCGGAAGGAGGGTTCCCTTGGGGAAGCCGCTGACGATCAGCTTGCCCTTGGGGTCGTAGAGGCTGGGGTAGGTGACCCCGTAGTCCTTCTCGAACTCGATGGCCGGGCCCTTGTTGAAGTCGCGGGTGTTGATGCCCACGAACTCGACGCCGTCGGTCTTGGTCTCCTTGGCGACCTTGGCCAGGGCGGGCGCCTCGGCGCGGCAGGGCGGGCACCAGGAGCCCCAGACGTTCAGAACGACGATCTTGCCCTTGAGGTCGGCGACGTCGAGCGGCTCGTCCTCCAGGGTCTTGCCGGCGATCTCCGCGATGGGCTCACGGTCCGCCTTGGCGACGGTGGAGATGCCGCCGGTGTTGGTGACGAACTTCGTCTGCCCGCCGCCGCCGGAGGTACCGCCGTCGGTGCAGGCGGACAGGGCGAGCGCCCCGGCCGCGACCAGGGCGGCCGTCAGGGCAGCGCGATGCGCACGGCGATGGCTCATGTGAAAAGTTTCGCATGGGAGTTTTGGCGATCTTTCCGGCCCCCCTCCATGCCCGCAAACACCCCATTGGGGACAGGGCGCCCTTTGTCAGACGGCCTTAAGGAAAGTGTTCCAGCCGCCCTCGGGGCGCTGCCCGACGTCGAGGGAGCGGAGTTTGGCGAGGACCTGGGGGTCCTGGACGTCGAGCCAGTCGCAGAACTGGCGGAAGGAGACCAGCCGGACGTCCTTCTTGCCCGCCATCCCCTTGATCGCGTTCTCGACGGCGTCCATATAGATGCCGCCGTTCCACTGCTCGAAGTGGTTTCCGATGAAGAGAGGGGCGCGATTGCCCTGGTAGGCGCGCTCGAAGCCCTTCAGATACGCACCGGTGGCCTGCTTGCGCCAGCCCGGGCGCTTGGCGGTGACGCCGTTGGACGAGAAGCCGGACTGGTTGACCATGAAGTTGTAGTCCATGGAGAGCACCTCGAAGCCCCGGCCGGGGAACGGCAGCGACTGGAGCGGCAGATCCCAGACGCCCTTGCGCTTGACGGGCCAGACCTGGCGGCCGCCGGGCGAGCTGGCGTCGTACCGCCAGCCGAGCTTCTTCGCGGTCGGCAGGAGCTTCTCCTGGCCCAGCAGACAGGGGGTGCGGCCGCCGACCAGTTCCTTGCGGTAGTCGAAGGGGAGCGGTTCGACGTCGGTCCAGCCGGTGTGGGTGCGCCATTTGGTGACGAAGTCCACGGCCTGGGAGATCTCGTTCTCCCAGTCGGCGGGGGTCCAGCGGGCCACGGAGCGCGGGCCTTCGCCGCAGAAGTGGCCGTTGAAGTGGGTGCCTATCTCGTGCCCGTCGAGCCACGCCTGCCGCAGCAGCTTCAGGGTGTCCTTGATATGGGGGTCGGTGAGATAGCCGATGTCGGAGGCGCCCACGCGGTTGTTCGGCGGCCGGTAGAGATTCTTCTTCGATTCCGGCAGGAGGTATATCCCGGAGAGGAAGAAGGTCATCTTCGCGCCGTACTCTTCGGCGATCTTGAGAAAGCGGGGGAACTGTCCGTCGCCGACGTCCCCGGCGCCGTCCCAGGAGAAGACCACGAATTGCGGCGGGGCCTGTCCGGGAAGCAGCCGGACGGGCGGCGGGGGCTGGTTGGGCTGGGGGCCCGTATCGGCGGTGGAACCGTCGCCTATCGGCTTGACGGGGCGGCCGGAGGGCGAGCCCTTGGGCGTCGGGCGGCCGCCCCCGGCCGTTGCGCCGCCGCCGCTCTTCTCCTCGCCGGTGAGCATTCCGCAGCCCGCGAGGCCGGTCGCCGCGGCGACGGTGAGTCCCGCTCCCAGAAGCCCCCTGCGGCTCAGCGGTATACGGCCGTTGTCATTCATGCTGATCGTTCCCGCCTCTTCCGGTCCGTCCGGGTTATCCACGAACGTGAAATGAGAGGGCGGAAACGGCGGGGCGGTTCCTGGACAAGGCCCGGAAATGCCGAAGGGCCGGATGTACGGGTCGTTCCGCACATCCGGCCCCGGGACTTTCGGCCCGGTCCGGCGACAAAGGATCAACAGTCGGGGGTGATCCGGAACCCTTTTCCCCGGAATTCCGTCGGGCGGGGACGGTACGGTCCCGGCGGGTGTCGGCCGATCCGGTCCAGGCCGGTCCAGGCCGGTCCAGGCCGAGGGGCTGCGGGCCCGGGATCCCGAGCCGCCGGGGGGCCGGGCGGGTCCGGTCCCGGGCCGGCGCGTCACCGGAGCCCGGGAGCCCGAGCCCGAGGAACCTGAGCCGCCGGGGAACCTGAGCCGCCGGGGGGCCGGGCGCCTCACCGCTGCCCGGGCCCGTGACGGCGTCAGGCGCCGAAGGCCTTCGACTTCCCCTTGACCGGCTTCGCCCCGGCCCGCAGATGCGGCGGGACCAGGTCCAGCGCCGGTTCCGTATAGGCGACCGAGACGATCTTGTCGTCCTCGTAGGTGAACGTGGTCAGCGAGGCGAGCGTGCACTGGCGGCGGCGCGGGTCGTGCCAGAGCCTCCGGTGCTCCACAAAGCTGCGGACGATCCAGATCGGCAGCTGGTGGCTGACGCAGACGGCCTCATGGCCGCGGGCCGCGTCGCGCGCGCTGTCGAGCGCGCCCATCATCCGTACGACCTGCTCGATATAAGGCTCGCCCCAGGAGGGGCGGAACGGGTTGGTGAGATGGCGCCAGTTGCCCGGCTTGCGCAGGGCGCCGTCCCCGACCCCGAAGGTCTTGCCCTCGAAGACGTTGCCCGCCTCGATCAGCCGGTCGTCGGTGACGATCTCCAGACCGTGTCCCTCGGCGACCGGGGCCGCGGTCTCCTGCGCGCGCTCCAGCGGGGAGGAGACGACATGCCTGATATCGCGTCCGGCGAGGGATTCGGCGACCGTGTCCGCCATCTGCCGGCCCAGCTCGGAGAGGTGGTAGCCGGGGCGGCGGCCGTAGAGGACGCCGTCGGGGTTGTGGACCTCGCCGTGCCGCAGGACATGGACGACGGTACGGACGGGCTTCCCGTCCGCCCGTACGGCCACCTGTCCGTTCGCGGCCCCCGCGGCCTCGCGTCCGGCTCCCCCGTTCACCGGAACGCCGGGCGCCCCGCTCATGCCGTGGCCCCGGCGGCGGCGCGGGCGGCGGCGGGCAGGGCGGCGGCGATCCGCTCGACCGCGCGGGAGTCGTGCGCGGTGGAGACGAACCACGATTCGAAGGCGGACGGCGGCAGGTAGACGCCGTTCGCGAGCATGGAGTGGAAGAAGGCATTGAAGCGGAAGGCTTCCTGCCGCTTCGCGTCGTCGTAGTTCCGGACCTCGTCGGCGGTGAAGAAGACCGAGAACATATTGCTCGCGGTCTGGAGCCGGTGGGCCACGCCCTCCTTGGCCAGGGCCTCGGTGACCAGCGCCTGGATCTCGGCGGAGACCGCGTCCACGGTCTCGTACGCCGCCTCGTCGAGCAGCCGGAGCTGGGCGAGCCCGGCGGCGGTGGCGACCGGGTTACCGGAGAGGGTGCCCGCCTGGTAGACGGGTCCGGCCGGGGCGAGATGGCCCATGACGTCCGCGCGGCCGCCGAAGGCCGCGGCCGGGAAGCCGCCGCCCATGACCTTGCCGAAGGTCAGCAGGTCCGGCTCGACGCCCTCGACGCCGTACCAGCCGGCGCGGCTCGTCCGGAAGCCGGTCATCACCTCGTCGGAGATGAACAGCGCGCCGTTCTCCCGGCAGAGGTCCTTGAGGCCCTGGTTGAAGCCGGGCAGCGGCGGGACGACGCCCATATTGCCCGGGGACGCCTCGGTGATCACACAGGCGATCTCGCCGGGGTGCGCGGCGAAGGCCGCCCGGACGGCTTCGAGGTCGTTGTAGGGCAGCACCACGGTCTCGCCCGCCTGGGCACCGGTGACACCCGGGGTGTCGGGCAGCCCGAAGGTGGCGACCCCGGAACCGGCGGCGGCCAGCAGCGCGTCCACATGACCGTGGTAGCACCCGGCGAATTTGATCACCTTGGCGCGGCCGGTGAAGCCGCGGGCCAGCCGGATCGCGGACATCGTCGCCTCGGTCCCGGACGAGACCAGCCGTACCTGCTCGACGGGGGCCACCCGGGCCACGATCTCCTCGGCGAGCGCGACCTCGCCCTCACCCGGCGTACCGAAAGAGGTACCCCGGGCCACGGCCTCCTGGACCGCGGCCAGGACCTCGGGCCGGGAGTGGCCGAGAATCATCGGTCCCCAGGAACAGACGAGGTCGACGTACTCGCGGCCGTCCGCGTCGGTCAGATACGGGCCGGAGCCGGACACCATGAACCGGGGCGTACCGCCCACGGCACGGAAGGCGCGCACGGGAGAGTTGACACCGCCGGGGGTGACGACGGAGGCGCGGTCGAACAGCGCCTGGGAGACTGGGGCTTCGTACGGATACGACACTTTGGCCACTCTGTCCTGATCTGCGATTCGAGGGTGGGGGCGGCCGGGGGCCCGTCGGGCGGTTGATCTCGGCCACGGTTGAGCGAGGAGGGGGTACTCCTCGTATTACGAAACGGCGTCAGCCTCCTCGCATCTGCGAAACTGGGGCCACACAGGGAAGACTCATGGAATCCATGGTGTCAGAGGCCCTCGCCGTTCCTCGCGGACAGGGTGTTTCACCGTTCGTCCGCGGGGGAGGCAACTGTCACGATGATCGGGTTGCACGGCGGGGCCGGCGAGTGGTCGGGTGGAGATATGTATCGCGGTGGCGGACTGGGCGAGGGGACCGGTGACCGGGGCCCCGAGCCCACCGGACGGGGAAGGCACCGGCGCGGTGGTGCCGGGGACCCCCACTCCGACGCACATGCAGATGCGAACGCACGTGCGAACGCCTTCGACGCGGGCGCCATGTCAGGCAGGAGCGCCCGCGTGGGAGTGACGTACAAGTACTTCGGCGCACCCGACGGCGCTACGGCGGCGAGAGTGCCGATCTCGATGCGCCCCGAGGAGCTGGGCGGCGACGAGCTGGGCATGGGCGGGCTCTTCACCAAGATCAAGCCCGAGACCATAGCCGCGATGGTCCTCACCGGTATAGAAGGCATGCCCCTGCACCGGGTCCCCCCGCTGGAGCTGGTCGTCCTCCATCCCGACTACGCGGTCGTCAAGCTGCCCATGACCGTCGTCGACCCGCTGCGCGGCGTCGGCGAGGAGTCCGTCGGCGCGGCGGCGTTCATCTGGTCCACGGTCCCCGACCGCGGCGGCCCGCGCGACGCGTTCAACGTCTACCGGCTGCTCCACGAGTGGCAGGACTTCTCGCACCGGCTGCACGAGGCGGGGCACCAGCCGTACTGCCTGGTCTGGCCCTGAGGTCCGGCGGGCGGCGGCTCTGAGGGCCCGGCGGCGCTACGGGGCCGGCGGCGCCCCGGGTGTCCCGAGCGCCGCGAGAGCCGGGCCCGCAGCCGGACCGGAACCCGAGCCAGGACCGGAACCCGGGCCGGAGCCCGGGCCCGAACTCGGACCGGAACCCGGGCCCGGCCCCGGGGCGGGCGCCGGGACGAAGGCGGGTGCGGGTGTACGGGGGAAAGCCCGGCGGTAGTCGCCCGGGGTGACCCCCACCTGCCGCAGGAAGTGGTGGCGGAAGTTGTTCGCCGTCCCCAGGCCGCTCAGCTCGCCGATCTTCTCCACCGGCAGGTCGGTGGACTCCAGCAGCACCCTCGCCCGGCCCAGCCGCTGGGCCAGCAGCCACTGCAGCGGGGTCGTGCCGGTGGCCGCCTGGAGACGGCGGTAGAAGGTGCGCTGGCTCATGGCGGCCCGGCGCGCCATCCCGGCGACGGTCAGCGGGCGGTCCAGGTTCTCCCGTACCCATTCCAGTACCGGGGCGAGGCCCTCGTCGTCCTCCGGCGGCAGCGGCAGGTCGATGAACTGCGCCTGGCCGCCGGGCCGGTGGGCCGGGACCACCATCCGGCGGGCGAGCTGGTTGGCGATCCGGGCGCCGAGGTCGCGCCGGACGAGGTGCAGGCAGAGGTCGAGGCCCGCGGAGAGCCCCGCGCTGGTGAGGACGTCACCGTCGTCCACGTACAGCACCGAATCGTCGACCAGCACCTTCGGATAACGGCGGGCCAGCTGGGCGGTGTGCAGCCAGTGGCAGGTGGCGCGGCGGCCGTCCAGCAGCCCGGCGGCCGCCAGCGCGAAGGCGCCGTTGCAGAGGGAGACCATCCGGGCGCCCGATTCGTGCGCCGCGCGCAGCGCTTCGACCAGGGCCGGGGAGACCGGCCGCTCCCCGTCCATACAGGCGTCGGGGACGGACGGGACGATGACGGTGTCCGCGCCGGTGAGCCCTTCGAGCCCGTAGTCCGTACGGACCTGGAAGGCCGCGGGGTCGTTCGTGTCCGGGTCGGTCTCGCCGGTGCCGCAGAGCCGGAACTCGTACCAGGAGTCGGCGAGGTCGGGCTGCGGTTTGCCGAAGACCGTGCACGGGATGCTCAGCTCGTACAGATCCCAGGACGGGACGCCGAACTCCCCGGGGGCGACGACGGCGACGGTTCCAGCGCTCATGCCTTCGAAGGCTAGGGGATGCCCCGGCGGGGCGTCAGGAGCAGGTGGCAGGAATTTGGTGACAGTCGTCACCACTGTCACTGCCGACGGCCGCGGCGGCGGGCGAAAGTGGGTGCAGCCGAACGGGACTTCACCTGGAAGCGCAGGTCAAGTCCTCCGCACCACACCATGGATGGGGATACGGGCATGTCTGCCGCTACGAACAACACCGCCGCCGGAGAGAGCCAGGAGACCGCGGGCCGACCGGCGGTGACCGTCCTCGGCCTCGGCCGGATGGGTACCGCGATCGCCGAGGCGCTGCTGGCCGCCGGTCATCCGACGACCGTCTGGAACCGGAGCCCGGAGAAGGCCGCGCCGCTCGTGGCGAAGGGCGCCGTGCTCGCCGGTACCCCGGCGGAGGCCGTCGCCGCGAGCACGCTGGTGCTCGCCGTCGTCCTCGACTACCCGGCGCTGTACGAGGTCCTGGACCCGGCCGGGGCCGGGCTCGGGGGCAAGGCGCTGGTCAATCTCACCAGCGGGTCGCCCGAGCAGGCCGGAGAGGCCACCGAGTGGGCCGCGCGGCACGGGGTGGCCTACCTGGACGGCGCGATCATGACGACTCCGCCGGGAGTCGGGACGCGCGAGGTGATGTTCCTGTACAGCGGCGAACGGGCCGTCTTCGACGTGCACCACGCCGCCCTGGACGCCCTCGGGGAGCCGCTCTATCTGGGCACCGAGCCCGGCCTGGCCGCCCTCTACGACGTCAATCTGCTCGGGCTGATGTGGGCCACCATGTCCGGCTGGCTGCACGGTACGGCGGTGGTCACGGCCGAAGGGACGAAGGCGGTCGACTTCACCGAGGTCGCGATCCGCTGGCTGGGGACGGTGAACAGCTTCGTCCGGCGGTACGCCGCCCAGGTCGACGAGGGTGCCTATCCGGGTGACGACGCGACTGTCGACGTACAGATCGCCACCATCGAGCACCAGTTGCACGCGGCGGAGGCGCGGGGCGTGGACAACCGGCTGCCGGAGCTGCTGAAGACGCTGATGCTGGAGGCGAACGCGAAGGGGCACGGACAGGACAGCTTCGGCAGCGTCGTCGAGGTGCTGAGGAAGGGGGCGGAGCGGGGCTGACAGGGTGGTACGGGGCTGGTGGGGCGGTACGGGGCTGGTCGGCGGCGGGGGTTGCCGGGGGGCGGTTCCGGGGGCGTTGTCGGACCCTCGTCCTAGTCTGGTGGTCATGGAGACCACAGACGCCGCGGTACGGATCGAACCCTGGTCGGAGGCGGATCTCCCCCTGCTCCGCGCGGCGAACGCCCCGGAGATGACGGTGGAGCTGGGCGGTCCGGAGAGCGAGGAGAAGGTGCTCTCCCGGCACCGCAGATATGTGGAACTGACCGCGGACACCTCGGGCAAGGGGCGGATGTACGCGATCGTGCTGGCCGCGACGGGCGAGCGGGTGGGCACGGTCGGCTTCTGGGAGCAGACGGCGACCTCGGACGGCAGGCCGGTGTACGAGGCGGGCTGGGGGGTCCTGGTCGCCTTCCAGGGCCGCGGGCTGGCGTCGGCGGCGATGCGGCTGGTGGCGGCGGAGGCGCGGGCCCGGGGGCGGCACCGGTATCTGGTCGCGTATCCGAAGGTGACGAACGGCGCGTCGAACGCGGTCTGCCGGAAGCTGGGCTTCGAACTGCGGGGCGAGGTCGGGTTCGAGTATCCGGCGGGGAATCCCATCAGGTCGAACGAGTGGTGGCTGGACCTGCGCCCGGAGGACGGGCCGGAGGACGGGCCGGGGGAGGCGGCGGCCGGGGAGATACCGGCGGAGGAGATACCGGCGGGGGCGCCGTCCGGGGCGTAGGAACGAGCCGAGGCCCGGCCGCCGGGGCGGACAATTCCGGTGCCCGGCCCGGAATCCGGTGACATGCTGACCGCGTGAACGGACCGCGTATCCATCTCAGCATCGCCCCCGAGCTGCGGCTCTTCGTCCCGTCGGCCCACCGGGAGGGACCGTCGGAACTGGCGACCGACGGCTCCTCGACCCTCGGGCACGTCGTCGAATCCCTGGGGGTGCCGCTGACGGAGGCCGGGCGGCTGGTGGTCGACGGCCGTACGGTCGCCGTATCGCATATCCCGGGCGCGGGCGAGCAGGTCGAGGTGTTCCCCCACGAGCGCCCGCAGCAGGTGCCGGGCGCGCCCCTGCGGTTCCTGCTGGACGTCCATCTGGGCACGCTGGCACGGCGGCTGCGGCTGCTGGGCGTGGACGCGGCGTACGAGAGCGAGGACATCGGCGACCCGGCGCTGGCGGCGCTCTCCGCCCGGGAGCGGCGGGTGCTGCTCTCCCGGGACCGGGGGCTGCTGCGGCGCCGGGAGCTGTGGGCCGGGGCGTACGTCTACAGCGACCGCCCCGACGACCAGGTGCGGGACGTCCTGGGCCGGTTCGCCCCCGAGCTGGCGCCCTGGACGCGCTGCACGGCGTGCAACGGGCGGCTGGTGGAGGCGGACAAGGACACCGTGCGGGAGCAACTGGAGCAGGGGACGCGGCGGACGTACGACGTCTTCGCGCAGTGCGCCGACTGCTCCCGTGTCTACTGGCGCGGTGCCCACCACGCCCAGCTGGCCCGGATCGTGGAGGAGGCGGTGGCGGAGTTCGGTCCGCGGGCGGCTTCATAGCCGCGCGAAGCCGCTCTGGGCCGCGCGGATCGCACGGACCGGCACGGAGGCGGACCGAGGTCAGCCGGACACGGTCAGCCGGATGTGGTCAGCCTGCGGGCGCCGAGCCGCAGTCCGTGCCAGAGCGCGCCCAGGACGGTGGACTGCACCAGGGCACCGGCCGCGACCAGGCCCAGATAGGCGGGCCAGAAGAACAGCGTCCCGTCCGGTATGGCCGAGCCGCCGACCGCGATCAGGAAGAGGCTGACGGGCGCGGTGACCAGGGCCGGCCAGACCCAGATGAGGCCCGAGTCCTCGAACAGGAACGTGACGCCCGTGGCCAGGACGACGGATCCGCCGACGATCGTGAGGTACGCGGCGGACGCGATGTTGCCGATGGCCAGGCGGTAGAGGCGGCGGGCGGTCGGGCGGGCTTTCGGGCGGTCGTTCATCGGTACTCCCCCGGTGTCGGCTGATGTATCCAGCATCGGGAGGGAGCGGTCCGCGGTCGTGAGTACCCGTACCCATTTCCGCCTGGTACCCGGACCCCGGGCGGCTGTGCGGCCGTCCGGGGCCGGGGCGGGCGTGGTCGGAACACAGTCCGGGGTCCGGCGTCAGAACATATAGGGGTCGCCGGTGGCCGGGGCGAGGACGTCGTGGAGGTTGTTGCGGGGGTTGCCGTCCTGCGCGCCGCCGTTCCAGTGGGTGGCGACCCTGACCGTGACCTCGTCGGGAGTGCCGGACGTCAGCAGGTCGAGCGTGAGCCGGCGGACCGCGCCGCCGACCCGGAGCGCGCCCGTCGAGCAGAGCACCACCCGGTCGGCGCCCCAGAGGCAGGCCGGCGGCAGTTGCTGGTCGCGGGCGAGCGGGGCGGAGAAGGCGAGCCTGAGCGTGGCGTTGGTCAGGCTCGCGGGGCCGTGGCTGCGGGACTCCACGGTGACTTCGAGCCGGCCGGCGCCGCTGAGGGTGACATAGCCGTGGTGGGCCACGTCGGCGACGGGGGCGGCGACGGCCGTCCCCGCGGACTCGGGGGCCGGTACGGCCGCCGCCCTGCCCTGGCCTGCCGACCCGGACCGGCCGCGCCGGGCCGGAATCTCCTCCTTCGGCGTCAGCGGCACCAACGCGCACACCATCATCGAAGAG
>NZ_JBSFNQ010000017.1:0-109728 GCF_053981115.1 Streptomyces sp. NPDC003691
TCGTCCTTTCTCGCCCTCGCGGCGGAGGGCTGTCGTACGACCCGGCGGGGGGCGGCGGGCGGCTGCCGTCACCCGGCCGGACCGGCCCCGTGGCCCCCGGCCCCCGGGGCTGCTCTGCTGGCCCTGACGGCGCCGGAGCCCCGGCCGCCCGGCGGACGGCAGCAGGGAGCACCGGCCATGACGACGGCCATCATCGGCCTGGGCAACATCGGCGGCAGAGTCGCCGCGAACCTGGCCCGGGGCGGCGAACCGCTGCTGCTCGCAAGCCGGGAACCGCAGGACGCGGTGGACGCGGCCGCCCGGCTCGGCAACGGCACCGAGGCCGTGACCGTCGACGAGGCGGTCGAACGCGCCGACGTCCTGGTACTCGCGGTCTGGTTCGACACCATCAAGGAGCTGATCGCTGCCTGGGGCGACCGGCTGGACGGAAAAATCGTCGTGGACCCGTCGAACCCCGTCGCCGTCGACGACCGGGGCGCGTTCCGGAAGACCCTGCCCGAGGACCAGTCGTCGGGCGCGGTCGTCGCCTCGCTGCTGCCGGACGGCGCCCGGCTGGTGAAAGCGTTCGGCACCCTGTCCGCGGACACCCTCGGCTCCGCCGCACACCGCGAGCCGCCCCGGGCGGCCGCGTTCTACGCCACCGACGACCCGGCGGCCGGTGCCACCGTCGCCCGGCTGATCACGGCGAGCGGCTACGACCCCGTGCCGGTCGGCGGAATCGACCGGTCGATCCGGATCGAGGTCTTCGGCGACCTCCACGAATCCACCCTGGGCACCACCCTGACCGCCGAGGAGGCGACCGCCAGGGTCTGAGCGGGGCGCGGGCGGGTGAGCGGCGGGGCTCGTACGCTCGGAAGTACGGCAGACACCCCCGGAGCGGGAGGTTCCGAATGCAGGCCGCCTGGTACGAGGAGCAGGGCCCGGCCGCCGATGTGCTGCGGGTGGGCGAGCTGCCCGGCCCGGTGCCCGGCCCCGGCGAGGTACGGGTCCGGGTCGCCGTCTCGGGCGTCAACCCGGGCGACACCAAGAAGCGGCGCGGCTGGCTCGGCTCCCGGATGCCGTATCCGAGGGTGATCCCCCACAGCGACGCGGCGGGGGTCGTGGACGCCACCGGGGACGGTGTGGACGCCCGGCGGACCGGCGAGCGGGTCTGGGTGTACGGGGCCCAGTCGTACCGCCCCTTCGGCACGGCCGCCGAGTACACCGTCGTACCCGCCGCCCAGGCGGTCCCGCTGCCCGCGCACGTCGGCGACGACCTCGGCGCCTGTCTCGGCATCCCCGGGATCACCGCCCACCGCTGTGTCTTCGCGGACGGCCCGGTGGACGGCCGGACCGTGCTCGTCCACGGCGTCCTCGGGGCGGTCGGCTCGCTGGCGGCCCGGCTCGCGCGCTGGGGCGGGGCCACCGTCCTCGGGACGGTCGTCCGGACCGGGGACCTGGCGGAGGTCGACCCGGCGGCCGTGCACCACGCCGTCGCGCTCGACGGGGACGACCCGGCGGCGGCGCTGCGGGCCGCGGCGCCGGGCGGGGCCGTGCACCGCATCGTCGAGGTGTCACTCTCCGACAACGCGCCGCTGGACGCGGCGGTCGCGGGCAACGACACGGTGATCGCGGCATACGCGACCCGGGCGGATCCCACTCCCCTGCCGTTCTGGGAGCTGCTGTTCAAGAACGTCACCCTGCGGCTGCTCGGCAGCGACGACTTCCCGCCGGAGGCCCGCGCGGCGGCCGCCCGCGATCTGACGTCGGCGGCCGCGTCGGGCGCCCTGACCGTCCCCGTACGCGAACGCTTCCCCCTCGCGGAGATCGCCCGCGCACACGACGCGGTGGACGCGGGCGGCCGCGGACGTGTCCTGGTGGATCTCCCGTCCCGGTGACCCTCCGGGGCCGGCCGCCCGCGGTACCTCTGCGGGACGGGGCGGTCATACGGAACCCGGCCCGGGCGGCGGGTGCGGTGCCGCCGCCCGGGCCGGGCAGTGTGCGAGGTGGAGCGGGCCGGGCAGTGTGCGGGGTGAAGCGGGCCGGGCGGTGTGCGGGGTGGAGCGGGCCCGCCCCCGGGTCAGCCCAGCAGTCCGCCGAGGACCCCGCTGCCGCCGCCCGAGTCGCTGCCGCCGCCGGAGCCCGAGCCGCCCGGGGAGTCGGCGCCGCCCGAGCCCGCCGGGGCGCCGGAGGAGCCGCCGGAGGAGGAGCCGCCCGTGGAGGAGGGGCCGGAGGAGCCGGACGGGGCCTTCGCCGGGCCCGAGCGGTCCGGGGAGGTACGGCGGCCGGTGGTGCCCTGCGTCTGGCTCGGCCGGTCGCCGACCCGGCCCGTCTCGCGGACGGTCTCGGCCGGGGCCGCCGACTTCTGCTCCTCCTTCGGCTTCTCCTTCGCGCTGCGGCTCGCGGCGGGCGACGGCTTGCGGTCCTTGCCGCCGCCGGTACCCGCGGAGGCCGGGCCGCCCGTGGGGCGGTCCTGCGGCAGGGAGGAGCCGGGGAGGTAGTTGGTCGGGTCCTGGCCGGGCCGGGGGACGTTCACCACGGTCTGGGACCGTACGGCGCCGCCCAGCACCGAGCCGATCAGCAGCGTCAGACCGACGACCACCGCCGTGATCAGCGCACCGCGCCGCAGCACCCGGCGGCGCAGCTCCCACAGCTCCGAGCGGGGGCCGAGCCGCCGCCAGGCCTCGCCCGCGAGATGGCCGTCCACCGAGTAGACCGGGGCACCCGCGATGATCAGCGGCGACCAGGCGGCGAGATAGATGATGTCGGGCGCGTCGTACGCCGGGACCGTCTTCCAGCTCACGGTCAGGATCAGGGCCGCCGACAGCAGCGCCCCGACCACCGCGGCCACCCGCTGCCACAGGCCCAGCACGGTCAGGACACCCACGACGACCTGGAGGAAGGCGACGGTGAGACCCGCGCCGACGGGGTGCGAGAGGGCGAAGTCCCGCAGCGGCTCGGCGAGCGCCCACGGGTGGAGGGAGTTGAGCCACTTCACCATGGAGCCGCGCTCGCCGCCGTCGAAGTAGACGGGGTCGCAGAGCTTGCCCATGCCCGCGTAGATGGAGATGAAGCCGAGGAAGACCCGGAGCGGCAGCAGCACCACACCGAGGTTCATCCGGCGGCCCGGGTAGTACGCGTGCCGGACCGCGTCGTTGCCGTGGCGCTGCGGGCGGCCGGTGGTGACGGTCTGGTCGAACTCGTCCTCGTCGCCGGGCCCGTCGTAGCCGGCGTAGCCGTCGGCGGCGCGGCCGCCGCGGCGGGTGCCCCGGCCGTCGTGGTCGTCCCGGCCGTCGTCGCCGAAGGCGGGGCGGGACGGGACGGCGTCGTACGCCCCCACCGCCTGGCGCATCGGCGGCAGCAGGGGCGCCACCGGCACGGGCGCGGTGTCGGTCGCGCCGGTGTCGACGTCGACCCGCGGGATGACCTGTGTCGCCCCCGTACCCTCGTAGCCGTCGTAACGGTCGCCGCCGGGGGCGTACGCCCCGCGCTCGACAGTGGCCGTGGCGGAGGAGTTCCGCACGGCCTGGAGCAGGCCCGAAGCGGCCGTGTCACCGGGCGCGGACCGCCCGCTCCAGACGACCGGCGGACGCCGCCGCGCGGCGGCCGGGGGGCGGGCGCCGGCCCCGGGTCGTACGGGGCGCGGCCGCGCGCTCGGGGCGAGCTGCACCCGGAAGCTGGCGTGGTTGACGATGACCTGCGCGGGGTCGGAATGAACCTTCACCATGCTCAGCGCAGGCTGATCATCGAACCCTGACCGGGGCGTTCTGGTGTCCACACTCATCTAACCGAGTGACATCGCGTTAGGACACTGTCACTGTCCGCCTTTCCTGTCCGAGGCCCGTCAAGCGCAGGTGAGAGGCCCGGAACGGTCCGAACCGGCGGAGGCAAGCGCGGCGCGCCGGGCGTGTCGCAGCATCACCCGTTCAGGATGCGCCGTTCGGCATGCGCCGGTCCGGACGCGTGAGGCACAAACGCGCGGGGCGGGAGGCGCCGCGCATGGTGCCCGGCCGGGACGCTCCGGCGCGGACCGCGGCGCCCGGAGAGCGGAACACCGCCCCGGCGCGGGCCGGAGCGGTGTTCGGGCAGTCGTACGGAGACGGCGTACGGGGACGGCGTACGGGGACGGGGCGACGGGCGTACGGCCCCGGAGGCCGGGGTCAGCGGCGGCGGGCCGCCTCGTAGAGCACCACACCCGCCGCGACGCCCGCGTTCAGCGATTCGGCGCCGCCCGGCATCGGGATCCGGACCAGGAAGTCGCAGGTCTCGCCGACCAGCCGGGACAGGCCCTTGCCCTCGCTGCCGACGACGATGACGACCGGGCCGCCGAGCGCCTCCAGGTCGCCGACCTCGTGGTCGCCGTCCGCCGACAGGCCGACGACCGTCAGGCCCGCCTTCTGGTAAGACTCCAGGGCGCGGGTCAGGTTGGTGGCGCGGGCGACGGGGGTCCGGGCGGCGGTACCGGCCGAAGTCTTCCAGGCGCCGGCCGTCATACCGGCGGCCCGGCGCTCCGGCACGACCACGCCGTGGCCGCCGAAGGCCGATACGGAGCGGACGACGGCGCCGAGGTTGCGCGGGTCGGTGACGCCGTCGAGGGCGACGATCAGCGGGTCCTCGCCGTCGTCGAAGGCGGCGGCCGCGAGGTCCTCGGGGTGCGCGTACTCGTACGGCGGCACCTGGAGGACCAGGCCCTGGTGGTTGAGCCCGTTGGTCATCCGGTCCAGCTCGGGCCGGGGGGCTTCCATGATGTTGATGTTGCCGCGGCCGGTGGCGAGCTGGAGGGCCTCGCGGACCCGCTCGTCGTTGTCGATGAACTGCTGGACGTAGAGCGTCGTCGCGGGCACACCGTCGCGCAGCGCCTCGAAGACCGGGTTGCGGCCGACGACCATCTCGGAGGTGCCCTTGCCGCCGCGGCGGGCCACCGGCCGCCGCTGGGCCTGCTTGGCCTTGGCGTTGGCGACACGGTTCTTCACGTGCCCCTTGCGGGCGGACGCGGGCGGCGTCGGGCCCTTGCCCTCCAAGCCGCGGCGTCGCTTGCCACCGCTGCCGACCTGCGCACCCTTCTTGTTGGATGTGCGGCGGTTCCTGCGCTGGCTGTTCCCGGCCATGGCTCTCTGCTTCCTGCTGTTACTGCTGCGTCTACGTCTCTGTATGTCAGTGTGCCGCCCGCCGGAGCGGGCGGCACATCACCGGCGCTACCGGTGCGAGGGGCTCAGCGGCTGCCGAGCGTCCACCGGGGGCCGTCGGGGCTGTCCTCGATGACCAGCCCGGACTGCTGGAGCTGGTCGCGGATCGCGTCCGCGGTGGCCCAGTCCTTGCGGGCGCGGGCCGCCTCGCGCTGCTGGAGCACGAGCCGTACCAGGCTGTCGACGGCGCCGTGGAGGTCGTCGCTGTCGTCGGCCTCGCCCGCCCAGTGCGGGTCGAAGGGGTCGAGGCCGAGGACGCCCAGCATGACCCGCACCTCGGCGGCCCGGGCGATCGCGGTCTCCTTGTCGTCGGCGGCGAGCGCCGAGTTCCCCTGGCGGACCGTGGTGTGGACGACCCCGAGGGCCTGCGGGACGCCCAGATCGTCGTCCATGGCCTCGGCGAAGGCGAGCGGCACCTCGGGGGCGGGCTCGACCACCGAACCGGCCTTCTCGCAGACCCGGGTCAGGAAGCCGGTGATCCGGGCGAACGCGGAAGCCGCGTCGTCCAGCGCCTCCGGGCTGTACTCGATCATGGAGCGGTAGTGCGGGGTGCCCAGGTAGTAGCGGAGGACGATCGGCTTCCAGCGCTGCACCATCTCCGAGACGAGGACCGAGTTCCCGAGGGACTTCGACATCTTCTCGCCGGACATGGTCACCCAGGCGTTGTGCACCCAGTACTTCGCGAAGTCGTCGCCGTACGCCTTGGCCTGGGCGATCTCGTTCTCGTGGTGCGGGAAGATCAGGTCGATCCCGCCGCCGTGGATGTCGAAGGCCGGGCCCAGGTACTTGTGCGCCATGGCCGAGCACTCCAGGTGCCAGCCGGGGCGGCCGCGGCCCCAGGGGGTCTCCCAGTCGGGCTCGCCGGGCTTGCTCGCCTTCCACAGGGCGAAGTCCCGGTGGTCGCGCTTGCCGGTCTCGTTGTCGGCGGAGGGCTGGCGCAGATCGTCGATGTCCTGGTTGGAGAGCTCCAGATAGCCGGGGAAGGAGCGCACGTCGAAGTAGACGTTGCCCTCGGCGGCGTAGGCGTGACCGCGTTCGATCAGCCCGCGCATCATCTCGATCATCTCGGGCACATGGCCGGTGGCCCGGGGCTCGTAGGTCGGCGGGAGGCAGCCCAGGGCGTCGTAGCCCGCGTTGAAGGCGCGCTCGTTCTCGTAGCCGATCGACCACCAGGGGCGGTTCTGCTCCGCCGACTTCTTGATGATCTTGTCGTCGATGTCGGTGACATTGCGGATGAACGTGACCTCGTAGCCGCGGTAGGCGAACCAGCGGCGCATGATGTCGAAGTTCAGCCCCGACCTGATGTGCCCGATGTGCGGGGCGGCCTGCACGGTAGCGCCACACAGGTAGATCGAGACACAGCCCGGCATAAGCGGGGTGAAGTCACGGATCTGCCGGGCGCTGGTGTCGTACAGGCGAATAGTCACCCCCCCAGGGTAGTGGGCGCGCGACAGTGCCCCGCTCCTTCCCGGCCATTCGCCCGGCCGCGGGGATCCTTCTGAGCTGGCGCACGGGCCGCAGCCGGCGCCCGGCCACCCGGAACGCGGGCAGCCGGGAGCCGCCGGTGAGCGGCGGGGGGTCAGATCCGGCCGACGACCTTGCGCGGGGTGATCCGGACGACGACGCGCTGGGCGTCGTCCGCCGCGGCCGGGTTGAACTCGGCGTACTTCTTGCCGACGTACTTGACGGCCAGCTCGTCGATCAGCTCCGGGCCGCCCTCGGTGGTGATCTCGACGGTGCCGCGGATCTCGGCATAGGTGTAGGGCGCGTCGAAGGGCTGGACGACGACGGTGACGCGGGGATCGCGGCGGAGGTTCTTCTCCTTCTGCCGCCCGATCGTGGTCGAGATCAGCAGATCGTCACCGTCGCGCTTCACCCAGACCGGGGACACCTGAGGGCTGCCGTCGGGCTGGATGGTGGCGATGTTGACGAAGACGGGGGAGTCGAGCAGGGCCTTCAGTGCATCCGACAACTGGGCAGACATGGTGTTGCCTTCCTGGTCCGGGGGCCACGATGGGTGAGGGTCGGACCTCCGCGCGTCACGGATGCCCGCCGGGTGAACCATGCCACACGGACGGTTGTTCCCGTCCGTGTGTTGCCGCCGTATGAACAATGCCGGGGCCTTCCGGGGGCCGGGGCAGGGGCGGGTGCCTCGCGCGTCTCCGCGCCCCGCCCCGCCCGTGTCCGGCTCCCTTGTACGTGTCCGGCTCCGGCTAGGAGCCTGCGGGCGTCTCCGTGCCCGTACCAGTGCTCGTACTCGTACGGAAGACGAGCGCCGTCGCGATGGCGGCCAGCCCCTCCGCCCGGCCGGTCAGGCCCAGCCCGTCCGTCGTCGTACCCGAGACCGAGACGGGTGCGCCGACCGCCGCGCCGAGTGCCTTCTGCGCCTCGTCGCGCCGCTTGCCGACCTTCGGCCGTACGCCGATGACCTGGACGGCGACATTGCCGATCTCGAAGCCCTCGGCGCGGACGATACGGGCCGCCTCGGCCAGGAGCGTGACACCGGAGGCGCCGGACCACTCGGGGCGGCCGGTGCCGAAGTGCGCGCCGAGGTCGCCGACGCCCGCGGCGGAGAACAGGGCGTCGCAGGCGGCGTGCGCGGCGACGTCCCCGTCCGAGTGGCCGGCCAGCCCGGCGCTCTCGCCCTCCCAGAGCAGCCCGGCGCACCACAGCTCGCGGCCGGGCTCGAAGGCGTGCACATCGGTCCCGATGCCGACCTGCGGCAGCGGGAACGGGACCACGGGCACCGGCGCGGACGGGACGGCGGCCGCGGCGGCCCCGGTGTCCCCGGCGGCGGTTGCGGGATCAGAAACCATCGTTGGCCCTCCTGCGGGCGAGTACGGCCTCGGCGAGGACCAGGTCGAGCGGACGGGTCACCTTGAACGCCTCTTCGTGACCGGGCACCACGACGACCGGCTCGCCGAGCCGCTCCACCATGCCCGCGCAGTCGGTGGCGCCCTCGCCGTCCGCCGGGACGGTGTCATGGGCGCGGACCAGGGTGGCCCGGTCGAAGCCCTGCGGTGTCTGGACGGCCCGCAGCCGGGACCGCTCGGGCGTGGCGACCACGGGCTCCGGCTCGCCCTTCGCGCCCGGGGTCACCTCCTTGACGGTGTCCGCGAGCGGCAGCGCCGGGACGACCGCGGGCGCTCCGTCACGTACCGCCTCGATGACGGCGTCGACGGTGTCGACGGGCACCAGCGGGCGGGCCGCGTCATGGACGAGGACGACCGGGACGGAATCGGGGACGGCGGCGAGACCGAGCCGTACGGACTCCTGGCGGGTCTCGCCGCCGGGGACGACGACGACCTCCGTACGGTCCGGCAGGGCCACATCGGCGAGGAGGTTGCGTACGCCCTGGGCTTCCTCGGGCGGCGCGACGACCACGACGAGGGCGACGGCGTTGGACGCGGCCATGGCGCGTACGGCGTGCACCAGCATGGGTGTGCCGTTGAGCGCCCGGAGCGCCTTGGGGGCTCCGGGGCCGAGCCGTACCCCCCGTCCGGCGGCCGGGATCACCGCTGCGGCGCGGGGTGTGAGCGATCGGTCTGACATCGGTTGCACTCCGGCAGGTTTGTTTCCTCGGCCCTTTTGGGTATGGCCTCAGCGTGCCGGGCGCGACGCCTTGACGGACCCTTCCGTGACGACGGTCTGCGCCAGCCGCCCGGGCCCGGCACACCAGGGCCGGGCTCCCTTCGGGGGCCGGGTCTCCTGGGAAAGGGCCGTGCGTGTGACTGCTAGTTGTGTACGTGTGACTGCGTGACTGCTAGGTACGGCTGCGTAGCTGTGGCCGCTGCTCCGGCACTGCGGTGTCAGCACTGCGGTGTCAGGTGACAGTAGACGAACATGCCGCAGTGCCCGGCAACAGTTCAGTGATCAATGGCGATCACATCATGTCGGCGGGCACCGCGGCAGTTGTGTGTACGTCCGGCCTTACCGGTTCCGCTCGGGCGGGCCGGTCAGCGGCCGTGCGCCTCAGGACGCGAGGACCTCGTCGAGCAGGGCCTCGGCCTTGTCCTCGTTGGTGTTCTCCGCGAGGGCGAGTTCGCTCACCAGGATCTGGCGGGCCTTGGCGAGCATCCGCTTCTCACCGGCGGAGAGTCCGCGCTCCCGCTCACGGCGCCACAGGTCGCGCACGACTTCGGCGACCTTGATGACATCACCGGAAGCGAGCTTCTCCAGATTTGCCTTGTAGCGGCGGGACCAGTTCGTCGGCTCCTCGGCGTACGGCGCGCGCAGCACCTCGAAGACCCGGTCGAGCCCGTCCTGACCGACCACATCGCGTACGCCCACGAACTCCGCATTGTCCGCCGGCACGCGCACCGTCAGGTCGCCCTGGGCGACCTTGAGCACCAAGTAGGTCTTGTCCACGCCTTTGATCTGGCGAGTTTCGATGGCCTCGATCAGCGCGGCCCCGTGATGGGGATAGACCACGGTGTCGCCAACCTTGAACGTCATGTGACAGGTACCCCTTCCGTGGCTATCCAGGGTAACACGGATACAGCTTCTTCTGAATGGCGTTTTCGCAGGTCAGGGCATATCTCGGGGCTTGACAACAGCGATGGCAACGTGCTGCGGGCGGGTTCCGGAACACGGTATTCGCAGGTCGGAGCGGCTCTGCGGACAGGCGGAAACACGGGCGACACACCTGGCCGGGGGCCCGCCGAAGCAGCCGAACGTCCCGATTTGCCGGGTTCTCATGGTGAACTTCCCGTACTCCGTTCGGACCTCGGCCACCCGTACGGACGGACGCCGGGAACAATCATGAATTGATCTTCGAATGTCCATCGGTATTCATTACCGCCACACCCGCACCACACGTCCACGACTTCCCACCACTTCCCCGGCCGCCTCTTCCGCCGCCCCTTCCGGCGGCACTTCCCGCCGCACTTCCCTCGGCACTTCCCTCGGCCGCTCGATCCCGTGGCGGCGGCCGCCCGGAATTGATCACCTGTGGCGTTAGCCGTTAGCGGTTAGCCGATTTGCGAACGGCGGGTGAATCCCGGGAATCGCGGCCCGAATCCCGGCCCGCCCCTCCCGGACCCCGGCGCCGGGCCCGCTCCCCCGGCCACCGGTCCGGCCACCGACCCCGGCTCCGGCATGTCCGGGCAGGCCGGGACGGGTGCGGCGGCGGGGAGCGAAGGGCCCGTAAGGGGCGGGTCGGGTGCGGGCACGGCGGAAGGGCTCTGTAATCTGTGGACGAACTGACGCGGGCCCAGCCGCCATTGCGCCGGTTCACGCAGAACCCGCTCCGGTTCACGCCGGAACGGGGCAGTACCAGAGCACCACCAGAACAGTCCCGAGCCAGATCCGTACGTGCAAGGAGATGCCGCCGTCGTGAGCCTCCCCCTTACTCCGTCCGGGGGCGCTACCCGCCTTCGCCGCGGCGCTGTCGCCGTGACCGCGGTCGCGCTGTCGTTCGCCGCGCTCACCGCGTGCGGCGCGGGCAACAACGCGCAGACGCTCGGCATCAAGCCGGACACCGCGACGGCCTCGGTGGACAACATCGCCATCCAGAACGCGAACGTCATCACCCAGGAGAAGGCGGGCCAGGGCGGCCCCGCGGTCGTCTCGGCGACCCTCTTCAACAAGGGCGAGACCGACCAGACCCTGGACTCCATCACCCTGGGCGGCGGCGCGGGCACCGTGAAGCTCACGGCCGCGTCCGGTTCCGGTGCGGTCACCGTGCCCGCCCAGGGCACGATCGTCATCGGCGGCAAGGGCAACGCCTCGGCCGTGATCGAGGACGGCGCCGCGCTGGAGAAGAAGATCGGCGGCGTCCAGGAAGTCGTCTTCAAGCTCAGCAAGACCGGCGATGTCCGGCTGGAGGCGTTCGTCGTCCCGGCCTCGGCCGACGGCTACCAGGGCTTCGGCCCGAGCAGCGCCCCCGCGCCCGCCCCCGAGGCCTCCGCCTCCCCGTCCGGTGCGCCGGGCGCCGAGGGCGAGAAGAAGACCGAGGGCGCCGCGGACAAGCCGGCCGAGGGTGCCGAGGGCACGGAGGGCGCCGACGCGCCCGAGACCCCGGAGACGCCCGCGGGCTGATCCCGCGACCGCGTACAGCAGCAGAGACGAGGGCGCCCCACCTTTCCGGTGGGGCGCCCTCGTCCGTAGGCCGTCCGGTCCGGCCGCCCGGACCGTGCGTATGGCCGCCGGTCCGGCCGCCTCGTCCGCATGCCGTTCCGGTCCCGTACGCGGCCCGTCCGCCGGTCCCGTACACCGGTCCCGTAAGCCCGTCCGTCCGCCCGTGCCGTACGGCTCACACGGCACGGGCGGCGGACGGCGCTACGGACGGTGCTACCGCTGTCCGGGCACGGCCTACGGCTCGAACTTGTAGCCGAGGCCGCGGACCGTGACCAGATAGCGCGGGGCGCCCGGGTCCGGTTCGATCTTGGCGCGCAGCCGCTTGACGTGGACGTCGAGGGTCTTGGTGTCCCCGACGTAGTCGGCGCCCCAGACCCGGTCGATGAGCTGCATCCGGGTGAGCACCCGGCCCGCGTTCCGCAGCAGCATCTCCAGCAGGTCGAACTCCTTCAGCGGGAGGTCGATCTTGCCGCCGGAGACGGTGACGACATGGCGGTCGACGTCCATCCGCACCGGACCGGCCTCCAGGGCGGCCGGAGCGGCCTCCTCCGGCTCGCCGCGGCGGCGCAGCACCGCGCGGATCCGGGCGACCAGTTCGCGCGAGGAGAAGGGCTTGGTGACGTAGTCGTCCGCGCCTATCTCCAGGCCGACGACCTTGTCGATCTCGCTGTCCTTGGCGGTCACCATGATGACCGGCACGTTCGAGCGGCCGCGCAGCTGGCGGCAGACCTCGGTCCCGGGGAGCCCGGGCAGCATGAGGTCGAGGAGGACGAGGTCGGCGCCGTTGCGCTCGAACTCGTCGAGGCCCTCGGGTCCGGTGGTCGCCACGGCGACCTCGAAACCCTCTTTGCGGAGCATGTAGGAGAGAGCGTCGCTGAACGATTCCTCGTCCTCGACGACGAGCACTCGGGTCACGGAAGGACCTCCGGGGCAGGGATCTCGATGTTCGGATCGGTGGGGGGAATGGGCGGGTCGGCGTTGTCGGCGCGATCCGGTTCCGTGCGGGAGCGGTGGCGTACGGATCCCGCTTCCGGGAGTCGCAGGGTGAAGGTGGAACCCTGGCCCTCGGAGCTCCAGACCGTGACCTCCCCGCCGTGCGAGGCGGCCACGTGTTTGACGATCGCCAGCCCGAGGCCGGTGCCTCCGGTGGCGCGCGAGCGGGCGGGGTCGACGCGGTAGAAGCGTTCGAAGACCCGTTCGCGGTCCTTTTCGGAGATGCCGATGCCCTGGTCGGTGACGGCGATCTCGATCAGATTCCCGCCCGGGGCGGGGACACGGCGGGCGGAGATGCCGACGCGGGTCCGGGCCGGGGAGTAGTTGACGGCGTTCTCGACCAGATTTCCGAGGGCGGCGGCGAGCTGGCCGCGGTGCCCCCAGATATGCAGGCCGTCGGTGCCGCCGGAGACCATGGTGATGTTCTTGGTGGACGCCGGGTGGCGGGAGCGGTCGATCGCCTCGGCGACCAGTTCGTCGACGCGCACCGGCTCGGAGCCGTCCAGCGGATCGTCGTTCTGGACCCGGGAGAGGTCGATCAGCTCCTGGACCAGGCTGGTCAGCCGGGCGGCTTCGATCTGCATCCGGCCGGCGAAGCGGGAGACCGCCTCGGGGTCGTCCGAGGCGTCCATCACGGCCTCGGCGAGCAGGGAGAGAGCGCCGACGGGTGTTTTCAGCTCATGGCTGACGTTGGCGACGAAATCCCGGCGTACGGCTTCGATGCGGCGGGCCTCGGTGAGGTCCTCCACGAGCAGCAGGACCAGCCGGGAGCCGAGGGGCGCGACCCGGGCGGAGACGGCGAGCGCCTCGCCCCGGCCGGTGCCCCGGCGCGGCAGGTCCAGCTCGACCTGGCGGATCTCGCCGTCGCGGCGGGTGTCCCTGGCCATCTTCAGCATTGCCTCGACGGTCAGTTTTCCGCCACGGACCAGCCCGAGGGCGTACGCCGCGGAGCTGGCCTTCACCACCGAGTCGCTCTCGTCGAGGACGACCGCGGAGGAGCGCAGCACGGAGAGCACGGTGTCGACGCCGGGCGGCAGCACCGCGTCCGTGTGCAGCGACGACCGGGTGGGCCGGCGCTGCTCCCGTTCGCTCCAGCGGAACGCCAGCACGGCGAAGACGCCGGTCAGCAGACCGCCGATCGCCGCCACTGCGGCGACCGCCGCGTTCACGTCCATGCCTCAAGGTTAGGCATGGTCATCGCATTGGTCTCGGCCGAAGGGGTGAGCCGGGGGACTCGTCGCCCAGAGTTCACCGCGGGGACGGGGCCGGTTCATTTGGGAAAGTGGGGGGCGACTCCTTGGCCGCGGAACGTGGGAGCGTGGGGGTTCACGGACCCCATCCGGGCCCCGGTCGCCGCGACCGGACCACGGTCACCGAGAGAGGGAACTCCATGCGGGACGCGTACCACGAGGAACTGGACTCGATCAGCGAGAGTCTGGTCGAAATGGCCCGGCTGGTCGGGTCGGCCATAGGGCGCGCCACGACGGCGATGCTCGACGCGGATCTGAAACTGGCCGAAAGTGTGATCGCGGCCGATCAGAAGGTCGACGATCTCCAGCACGATCTGGAGGGGCGGGCCATTGCCCTGCTGGCGCGCCAGCAGCCGGTGGCGACGGATCTGCGGATAGTGGTGACGTCGCTGCGGATGAGCGCGGACCTGGAGCGTTCGGGTGACCTCGCGCAGCATGTGGCGAAGCTGGCCCGGCTGCGCTTCCCGGAGTCGCCGGTGCCGCGGGATCTCCAGGCCACCATTCTGGAGATGGGCCAGCTGGCGCAGCGGCTGATGGCGAAGGCGGGCGAGGTGATCATCACCAAGGACGTCGACCTGGCGCTCCAGCTCGAAACGGACGACGACGAGATGGACCTGCTGCACCGGACGCTGTTCCAGCATCTGATGGACGACCGCTGGAAGCACGGCATCGAGACGGCGGTGGACGTCACGCTGCTGGGTCGCTACTACGAGCGGTTCGCGGACCACGCGGTGTCGGTGGCGAAGCGGGTGGTGTACCTCGTCACGGGCGAGCACGCGGACGAGATCCAGCCGGACACGGTGGACCAGGCGGACGCGGTACAGGCCTGATCCCCGCGGGAATCCCGGTCCCGCGGGGCGCCGGATGCCCTTGTGACGCAAGGGCCGGGCGGGCCGTGCATACGCTCCGTACCCGTGCCTCCACGCGCTGTTGATGCGCCCGCCGGAGTGGGCATGAAATGGCGAGAGGCGGCATGTGGTGCACGCCGTGCGCGAGCATGCCTCCGTATCCGATGAGGAGGAACCATGGCCGATTCCCCGACCCCGGACCCCCAGCAGGACCCCGCACCCGACGCGCAGCGCGACGCGATCCGCCTCCCGCTGCTGGGCGCCTGCGGCTGCGGCTCGGGCTGCGGCTGCGGCTGCCAGTCGGGGTCGCCGTGCCAGTGCGGCGGCTGACGAGGACGCCGTAAGGGCGGGCCCCCGCCGGTCAGGCCGACCGGCGGGGGCCCGCCCTTACGCTTTTCGGGTGCCGCAGGCGCTTGTCGGGTCCCGGGTCCCGGGGGCCGGGGCGCTCGGGTCCCGCGGGCCCGGGTCACGGGCCCCTGAGTTCACGCCTGGGGTTCACGCTCTTGGGCAGGTGACCGGCCGGGTCAGGCGGAAGCCTTCGCCCCGTCGGCGATGACGCCCCGCCCTTCCTGCCCTGCCGCCTGCTGCCGGTCCCCCATCGGCTCGTCCTCCCCCAGGCTGCGGAGCAGCAGCCAGAAGCCGGCGGCGGCGCCCGTGCCGAGGACGGCGCACAGGGCCCAGAGCCAGTCGGCGCCGAAGCGGTCGATCATCTGCCCGGCCATCAGCGGTGCGGCGAGCGTGGCGACGGACCAGGTCAGCGAGTACACGCCCTGGTAGCGGCCGCGCCCGTGGAGCGGGGCGAAGCGGACGACCAGACCGGCCTGGGTGGGTGCGGCGAGGATCTCGCCCAGGGTCCAGACGGCGACCGTGAGGGCGTAGAAGGCGATGGAGTCGGCGAAGGCGGTGAGCCCGTATCCGTACCCCGCGAGCAGGGAGGCGAGGACCAGCAGCATCCGGGGGTCGCGGTGGGTCATGACATGGGTGAGGGGGATCTGGAGGATCACGATCAGCAGCCCGTTGAGCGCCATGACCATGCCGAAGCTGGACGGCGAGAGCCCGGAGTCGCCCATGGCGAGCGGCAGTCCGATATAGCCCTGGGTGAAGATCAGCGCGAGGACGAAGGAGAGCACGACCAGGCTCATGAAGCGGCCGTCGCGCAGTACGGTCCCCATCCCGATCTGCCGCTCGGCTCCCGCGTCCGGCCCGCCGTCGGCGGGGCGCTCGGGCCGGGATTCGGGCAGCTTGACGAAGATGACGACCGCGCAGGCCAGGGTCATCACGGCCTCGCCGAGGAAGCCGATGAGGAAGCTGTGCTCGGCGACGAACCCGGCGACGGTCGCGGAGATCGCGAAGCCGAGGTTGATGGCCCAGTAGTTGAGGGAGTACGCGCGGACCCGGTCCTCGGGGGGCACGATGTCGGCCATCATCGCCTGGACCGCGGGGCGGGAGCCGGTGGTAGCGGCGCCGACGACCGCGGCGACGGCGGCGATGGCGGCCGGGTGCTGGACGAAGCCGAGGACACCGACCGAGACGGCGGACAGGGCCTGGGTGATCAGCAGGGTGGGCCGGCGCCCGATCCGGTCGGCCAGGACCCCGCCGCCGATGGACCCGGCGACCCCGCCGAGCCCGTAGAGGGAGACGACCAGGCCCGCGTACGAGGCGGAATGCCCCTGCTCGGCGGTCAGATAGAGCACCAGGAAGGTGGAGACGAAGGCGCCGAGCCGGTTGACCAGGGTGCTGGTCCACAGCCACCAGAACTGCCGGGGCATCCCCGCCGTACTCCTCCGTACGGCTCCGTACAACCGCCCCGCGCCCATACCGACTCCCCCACCCGATGTAAGTGCTGCAAACCCGCACCGCACATTACATCTGGCTGGGTGCAGAGACCACCCATTTGACGGGACCCGTCAACCGTCCCGCGCGTGGGCCGCGGGGCGGGTCCATTAGGCTCGTACGCATGGCCGACGCACCGTACAAGCTGATCCTCCTCCGCCACGGCGAGAGCGAGTGGAACGCAAAGAACCTGTTCACCGGCTGGGTGGACGTGAATCTCACCGAGAAGGGCGAGAAGGAGGCGGTCCGCGGCGGCGAGCTGCTGAAGGACGCCGGGCTGCTCCCCGACGTCCTGCACACCTCCCTCCAGAGGCGCGCCATCCGCACCGCGCAGCTCGCCCTGGAGTCGGCGGACCGCCACTGGATCCCGGTCCACCGCTCCTGGCGCCTGAACGAGCGCCACTACGGCGCCCTGCAGGGCAAGGACAAGGCCCAGACGCTCGCCGAGTTCGGCGAGGAGCAGTTCATGCTCTGGCGCCGCTCCTACGACACCCCGCCGCCGCCGCTGGCGGACGGTTCCGAGTTCTCCCAGGCGGGCGACCCCCGCTACGCGGACATCCCGCCGGAGCTGCGCCCGCGCACGGAGTGCCTGAAGGACGTCGTGTCCCGGATGCTGCCGTACTGGTACGACGGCATCGTCCCGGACCTCCTGGCCGGCCGCACCGTCCTGGTCGCCGCCCACGGCAACTCCCTGCGCGCCCTGGTCAAGCACCTGGACGGCATCTCGGACGAGGCCATCGC
The DNA here is from genome assembly GCF_053981115.1 of Streptomyces sp. NPDC003691. Lineage (NCBI taxonomy): Bacteria > Bacillati > Actinomycetota > Actinomycetes > Kitasatosporales > Streptomycetaceae > Streptomyces > Streptomyces sp. NPDC003691. The sequence goes on from NZ_JBSFNQ010000017.1 coordinate 16,909, forward strand.
CGGCCTCAACATCCCCACCGGCATCCCGCTCGCCTACGAGCTGGACGCCGACTTCAAGCCGATCACCCCGGGCGGCACCTACCTCGACCCGGACGCGGCGGCGGCGGCCATCGAGGCCGTGAAGAACCAGGGCAAGAAGAAGTAACCCGAGCTCTCGCGCTCAGCCAAGCCTCCTGCCTGCGGCTTCACCGTAGGCAGGAGGCTCTTTGGTGCATCCGTCGCCCCACTGACACGCACTCCACCGCACCGGGTTTTGCCAATTCCCGTTGCAGGGCAAGCTATTTGACTAGGCTCTAGAGTCATGACCAAAGCGCAGCCCGCCGGTTTCTGGAGCTATACGCGTCGCGATGATGAACTGGACTCGGGGCGGATCGTCCGCCTGTCGGAGCGGATCGCCAGCGAGTTCGAGATCATCACCGGTGAACCTCTTGAGATCTTCTTGGACAAAAAGTCGATCGAGTGGGGGGATGCATGGCGAGTGCGTCTCGACTCCGCCCTGACCGGAACCACCTTTCTCATACCTGTGATCACGCCGAACTTCCTCAAAAGTCAGGAGTGTAGGCGCGAGGTCATCAAGTTCTCCGGACACGCGGCCAGTCTGGGACTGGACGAGCTACTGCTGCCGATCCACTATGTGAATGTTCCCCAGCTCGCACACGGATCCGACGACCTCCCCTCGGACGAAGTCGTCGAGCTCATCGCAAGGCGGCAGTGGGTGGACTGGCGTGAACTGCGTCTCGAAGACGAAACATCACCCGTGTACCGACAGGCCGTGCACAAGCTGGCGTTGAAAATCTCGGAGGTGCTGGAGTCGGCACCACCCGCCATGCCGGTGGCAATAGCTCGGCAAAGCCTCACTGCCGATGATGAACCACTGGGTTTTCTCGAGCTCATGGCAGAGGCCGAGACGGCACTGCCCGTGTGGGTAGGGATCGGGCAGAAGTTTCCGGAAGTCCTCTCGTCCATCAGCCTTGAAACCTCCTGGGCAGCCGAAGAGATGGCCAAGTCGGACGCCCGGAGTGGAGGGTTCGCTGGCCGAATGCGTGTCACCGAGCAGCTTTCCAAACGTCTCGCCGAACCTGCGGCACAGGTCGAAGCACTGGGAGGGCAGTACTGGGCAGCCCTTGCTTCAATCGACCCGGGAATTCAGGGGTTCATCAGGCGAGCCGGCGAAGAGGATCTTTCCCCAGAAGACAGGCAAACCGTTCGCGAGTTCTTCATGCACATCCAGGAGTTGGCAGCAACATCCAGCAATACGACCATGCAACTCCAAGGATTCTCCGACAGCATGGAAGGAGTTACCCACCTCAGCAGCCATTTGAAGCCGCAGCTAAGGATCATTCAAGCTGGCGTGCAAAAAATGATTGACTGTCAGGCTGTTATCGATGAATGGAGTCGCCTTATCGGCGAAACCGACCTCGGGGACGACTCACCCTAGCCGGCAGGAATCTGCCAGCATCGCTACCGGCGGGAGCATTCCTGCCCAAGGTCGCCTTGCACCTTAAGCGAGGTCTGGCATTGCGTCGGACCTCTAGCCCCTAGAGGCGGGTGTCCGGACCGCGCTCCCGTACCCTCCACAGGTGACACGTCTGATCGTGGCAACAGGTGGAGGCGGCGACGCGGTCGCCGCGGCGATGCTCGATACGGCCCTGTACGGCGTGGAGGATCCGGCAGTCGTACTCACCTACTCATGGGACCGCCTCCTCGTCGACCCGGTCCCGGGGCCCAGAACACCGGCTGACTTCACCGCGCTCGGCCGCCTGTCGCCCGGAGTCCCCGTCATCACCGCCGACACCGAGCCCGTCCCACCGGCGGGCTCCACGCTTCCCCGCCTGGCCCGCGAACTCCCCCAGACCTTCGCGCTGATCGACCCGCGCCACGGCGTGCACGGCATCACCCGGCAGTTGACCGAACTGGTGGAGCAACTCCGCCCCGAGTCCATCGACCTGCTGGACGTCGGCGGCGACATCCTCGCCCGCGGCGACGAGCCCACCCTGCGCAGCCCCCTGGCGGACGCCTTGACGCTGGCCGCGTGCCACCGGCTCGATGCACCCGTACGCCTCCTCGTCGCGGGTCCCGGCCTCGATGGGGAGCTGTCCGTCGAGGCTCTTCGGCCGCTGCTGGGGCCTGCCGTTGCCGCCTTCACCCCGGAGCACGCCGCAGCAGTCGATTCGGTCCTGGCGTGGCACCCCTCCGAGGCCGCCGCCATGCTCGCTGCCACCGCCCGGGGCACCCGCGGGCTGTGCGAGACACGCGACGCCGGCCTCCCCGTGGCCCTCACCGACGAAAGCCCCACTGTCCACGAGGTCGACATCGACGACGCCTTCCAGCGGAACAGGCTGGCCCATGCGATCGCCACGACCACCACCCTCGCGGCCGCCGAAGCGCTCAGCCGGGACATCTGCGGCTTCTCCGAGATCGACTACGAACGCGACAAGGCCGCCCGGCTGTCCGCGACACCGCCGACACCCTTCGACCCCGAAGCCACCCTCATCCGCGTGGCCGCGTACGAGCACCAGGCATGCGGCCGGGGAATCACCCATACGACCTTCCGACGCCTCACCGAAGTCCTCGGACTCCCCGGCAGCCACCGCGAAGCCCTCAAAGCCCTACTGCTCACCCACCACCCCGAGCAGCACGCCCCGCCTCTCTGGCGCATCCCGCCGTGTAGCGTGGCGCGCCTGATGAACGGGGGCTGACGGTGGTCGACGTCGTGCGGGTCATGGAGGCGCTGGCGGAGCAGGGTGTCACCGTGCTGTTCAAAGCGGACGCGGAACGCATGCGGGACGGGGTGAAGCCGTGGACCTTCGTCGCGACCGGCTCGCCCTTCCACGAAGACCTGCTCGTTCGCACCGACGCCCCTTCGGTGGAAGCCTGCCTGAAGATCTGTCTGCCGCAGTTGCGCGCCCGCGGTCTGGTCATCCCTGAGTAGAGCGGGAAGTCACGGGCCGCTCTCCCGCCCCGGGCCGTCAAGGCTCTTCCCGCCCGGCCCTCGCGCGGTCCAGCCACCAAGCTGCGATGCCCACCAGGACCGCCACCGCCGCCGCGTATGCCGGGAGCCAGCGGGTGGTCGTGGAGGAGAGGCAGTCGGCCAGGGCCTCGTGGGACGCGGCGCGTTCGGCGGCGGAGAGGGAGGGGAGGGGGGCGTCGGGGAGGGCGGAGACCTCGGCGCGGGTGCGGGCGGCGGCGTATGCGGCCTGGGCGGGGCAGTCCGCGCGGGTGCCCGGCATGGGGAAGAGCCACGACCAGCGTTGCAGGGCGGGGGCCAGGGTGATCGCCACGCAGAGGCCGACCACCATCGAGTAGGCCGTCAGATTGCGCAGGTAGAAGGAGTCGGGGGCGCCCGGGGGTCGGCGCGGGAGGCGGTAGAAGCAGACGATCAGCGCGAGCAGCGTCGCGCCGATGTACGTGGAGAACCACTGCCACGAGCCCTGGGCCAGTACGGCCGCCAGTACGCCGCCGAGCGCGATGCCGATGACGCCCGCCTGGCTGCCGGAGGTGTCGGCGGCGGTGGATGGGCGGGGGTGGGCCATGGTCGGCTCCCGGGTCGGGGAGTGGGCAGGGAGTGGTCGGGGAGTGGGCAGGGAGTTTCAGCATCCGGGTCAGTGGAGCAGAGGTACGGAGGCATGCCGGGGCGGGCGGGATTCTCCACCGGATGGTGGGAGGGATGGGAGGGGCGGGGATGGGAGGGAAGGGGTGAAATCCGGTGGGCAGTTGGGGGGCGGCTCGGTAGCGTCGGGGGCCGGTGGCCGCGCTTCGGTGGTCGCCGCCGTACCGGAGAGTGATTCCCATGACCAGCAGTCAGCGCGAGACCACCACCCTGTGGCGCCCCACCGGGCCCGTGGAGCTGGCGCTGGTCGAGGAGCTGGAGTGGCGGGCGTGGCCGCCGCGGCTGGCCGAGCAGCCGATCTTCTATCCGGTGCTCAACGAGGAGTACGCGGTCATGATCGCGCGGGACTGGAACGTCAAGCACGACGGCGCCGGTTTCGTCACCCGCTTCGAGGTCGACTCGGCCTTTCTGAGCCGCTATCCCGTCCAGCAGGCCGGTGGCCGGACCATCCTTGAGCTCTGGGTTCCGGCGGAGGACCTCGACGAGTTCAACGCCCATATCGTGGGGCGCATCGAGGTGGTCCACGAGTTTCGGCGCGAGGGGTAGCCCGCGGCCACCGAGTCAGTCGGCAGCGGGCGGGGAATCCGTCAGGCGGGCAAACGCCTCCAGGTTGCGCGTCGACTCGCCGCGGGAGACGCGCCAGGCGTACTCCTTCCGGATCGCGCTCGCATAGCCCAGCTCCAGCAGGGTGTTGAAGGCGCCGTCCGACGCTTCGAGTACCGCGCCCAGCAGCCGGTCCACCTCCTCCGGCGTGATCACGGAGAGGGGGAGGCGGCCGGTGAGGTAGATGTCGCCGAGCTGGTCGACCGCGTATGCGACCCCGTACAGCTTGAGATTCCGCTCCAGCAGCCAGCGGTGCACCGCCGCGTCGTTCTCGTCGGGGTGGCGGATCACGAAGGCGTTCACGGAGAGGGAGTGCGCGCCGATCCGGAGGGAGACGTTCGTCGCCAGTTTCCGGGTGCCGGGGAGGGTGACGACGTACGAGCCGGGCTCGGGGCTCTCCCACTCCGCGCCCGCCTCGCGCAGGGCCCCTTCGAGGGCCTCGGCGGGGGATTCGCGTACGGCGTCGTCAGACATGGTGGGAGCGTACCCGGCGGCGGTAGTCGTGCAGGGCGGCGGTGTAGACGTCCGCCGTGGCCGCGGCCGCCGCGTCCCAGCCGAAGGAGCGGGCGTGGCCGGCCGCCGCGGCACCCATCCGGGCCTCCAGGGCCGGGTCGTCGATCAGCCTGCGGAGCGCGGTTGCGTAGTCGGCCGGGTCGTGCCCCTGGACCAGGAAGCCCGTGCTCCCGTCCCGTACGGCCACCGGAAGTCCGCCGACCGCCGCCGCGACCACCGGGGTGCCGGTCGCCTGTGCCTCGATGGCCACCAGACCGAAGGATTCGCTGTACGAGGGCATGACCAGCGCGTTCGCGGCGCGGAACCAGTCGGCGAGCCGGTCCTGGCCGACCGGCGGATGGAAGTGGACGACATCGGCGGTGCCGAGGCGCGCGGCCAGTTTCTGGAGGCCCTCGGGCCGGGCCAGGCCGCTGCCGCTGGGGCCGCCGACGACGGGGACGTAGAGCCGGGAGCGGAGCGAGGGGTCGCGTTCCAGGAGGCGGGCGACCGCCTGCAGCAGGACGTCCGGGGCCTTGAGGGGCTGTATCCGGCCGGCGAAGAGGGGGACGAAGGCGTTCCGGGGGATGCCGAGTCGGTCCCGGGCCCGGTCGCGGGCCGTTTCGGCGGAGTGCGGGCCGGAGTCGGGGTCCGGGCGGAACCGGTCGAGGTTGACCCCGGGGTGGACGACGGCGACCTTCGCCGGGTCGGCGTCGTAGAACCGGACCAGTTCGTCCGATTCCTCCGCGGTGTTCGCGATCAGCCGGTCCGCGGCGTTGACGATCTGCGTCTCGCCGATGACCCGGGACGGCGGCTCGGGGGTGTCGCCCTCGGCCAGCGCGGCGTTCTTGACCTTGGCCATCGTGTGCATGGCATGGACCAGCGGGACGCCCCACCGCTCGGCGGCGAGCCAGCCGACGTGCCCGGAGAGCCAGTAGTGGGAGTGGACCAGGTCGTAGTGGCCGGGGCGGTGGCGGGCCCAGGCACGCATCACGCCGTGAGTGAAGGCGCAGAGCTGGCCGGGCAGGTCCTCCTTGGCGAGTCCTTCGTACGGGCCGGCGTCCACATGGCGTACGAGGACTCCCGGCGCCAGCTCCACCGTGCTCGGCAGCCCGCCCGCGGTCGACCGGGTGAAGATCTCCACCTCGATGTTGATGGCGGCGAGGCGGCGGGCCAGCTCGACGATATAGACGTTCATCCCGCCCGCGTCGCCCGTGCCCGGCTGGTGCAGGGGGGAGGTGTGGACGCTGAGCATGGCGATACGGCGCGGCTTGCGGGGGCCCCCGGGGAACCTGAGGCGGGGTGCCAGACCGGTCGAGATGCGGGAGACGTACTGACTCACGCGAAGACCCTCCTCGTTCCGGGCATGGCAAAGGGCGGACGCTCTGGCCGTCCGCCACCGCACAACAGCGGAGCGCGCCCTTCCATTTCCCCTCGTCCCCCACTTTGCCAAATCGTGATGGGGAGGGCGAGACGGGGGCGGGGTGGGAGTGGGGTCGGAGTAGGTCCGGGGGTGGAGTGGGACGGGCGTACGGGCAGGGGCGCGGGGCCTCGGGGCGGCCCGGGCTGCGGCGCGCAGGGACGGGCGTACCGGCGGCCTCCCGCGCCGGGGCCTCCCATACAGGGGGTGGGAGCGGGAGCGGGCGGGCGGACCGGAAGCCCGGGGCATCCCGGCCGTACGGGAAGGGGCCATACCCTCGACGTATGAGTACCCGTCCCGTCGGAACCGCCACCCGCGGGACGACCAACCCGAACCGGCTGCGCCGGATGGACCGGTGGATCGCGGCCACGCACGGCCGCGCGCTGCGGGCCGCCGCCCGTCCGCTGGCCGTGGACCTCGGCTACGGCGCGGCTCCGTGGACCACCCTGGAGCTGGCCCGGCGGCTGCGCGCGGAGGCCGATCCGCGGTGCGAGGTGGTCGGTATCGAGATCGACCCGGAACGGGTAGCGGCGGCGAAGCCGTACGAGGAGGCCGGGCTGAGCTTCCGGCACGGCGGCTTCGAGGTGCCGGTGGACGCCCCGCCGACCCTGATCCGGGCGGCGAACGTGCTGCGTCAGTACGAGGAGGGGGAGGTCGCGGCCGTATGGGCGCGGCTGTGCGGGCGGCTAGCGCCGGACGGGCTGCTCGTGGAGGGGACGTGCGACGAGATCGGGCGGCGGCACGTGTGGGTGGCGCTGGGGCCCGAGGGGCCGCGCACGGTGACCTTCGCGGCCCGGCTCGGCTCCCTGGACCGCCCGTCCGACCTGGCGGAACGGCTGCCCAAGGCGCTGATCCACCGGAATGTGCCGGGCGAGCCGGTGCACGCCTTCCTGCGGGACTTCGACCGGGCGTGGGCGGCGGCGGCGCCGTACGCCTCGCTGGGGGCGCGCCAGCGGTGGATGACGGCGGTGGCGGCGCTGCGGGCGGACTGGCCGCTGCGGGACGACCGGCGGCGGTGGCGGCAGGGGGAGGTCACGGTGGCGTGGGGGGCGCTGGCGCCGGGCGGGGGGTGACGCTTGCCGGAGGAGGGGCAGGGGCGCGGGGCGCGGCCGGGAGCGGAATTCACCGTTCGATCACCGGTTCGGGTGAACGGATGAGCGGGGCGGGAACCCGGGAGAGTCGGCAGGCGTATTGACGGTGATAGGCCGTTGACCTCTGTCGATTTGGGCAGGGTCATGGCACCATCACCGGGGCACTGGAAGTTACTGACAGTCAATCAGATAGTTCGGAAGTTGCCGCTGTTGTACGGGGTGCGGGAGCTATAGGAGGGGGAATCGTGACGCGACGAGACTGGGCCACCGCCGCGATCGTTCTGGTCTGCGCGGTGACGCTGTCGGCGACGTCGGCCACGGCCACGGCCTTCGCGGCACCGGGTTCACCCACACCGCCGGTGGCGCCGCCCGCCGCCGCGTCGGTGACGAATCCGGGCGTGGGCGCGCCGGGCACGGGTGCCGGCGCGGAGGGGTCGCCCGTCACGGGCGGCCGGACCCTGGAGCAGGTCCGGCTGGAGATAGAGGCCCTGTATCACCAGGCGGTATCCGCCACGGACGCGTACAACCTGGCGGAGGAGCAGGTCGAGCGGCAGTCGGCGGAGATCGTGCAGCTGGCCAAGGAGGCCGCCCGCGCCCAGCAGCGCATCGACGATCTGAAGGACGCGGCGGGCGATGCCGCCCGCACCCAGTACCGGACCGGCGGGCTGCCGTCCGAGGCGCGGTTCATGCTGACCGACGACCCCCAGCTCTTCCTCGACAGCGCCAGTCGGCTGGCCCAGGGCCAGAAGGCGACGAAGGACCTGCTGCGTGATCTGAAGCAGGCCCGGTCCGAACTGGACGCCTACGCACAGAACGCGAGCTCGCACTGGAAGTCGCTGGAGGCCCAGCGGGTCCGGATGGCGGACGCGAAGAAGCTGGTCGCCACGAAGATAGCGGCGGCGGAGAAGCTCGAAGCCCGGCTGGAGAAGGAGGACAGGGCCCGGCTGCTGGTCCTGGAGAAGCAGGCCGCCGAGCGGTCTCAGGCCGCCTGGCTGCGGTCGGGCGCGCTGAAGGAGGTCAAGGGGACCATCACCGCCGCGGGCGGCAAGGCAGTGGAGTTCGCGCTCGCCCAGGTGGGGCTGCCGTACGAATGGGGCGCGGAGGGCCCGAAGTCGTACGACTGCTCGGGGCTGACGTCCGAGGCATGGGCAGCGGCCGGGGTGAAGATACCGCGCACGTCGCAGGAACAGTGGCGGCAGTTGCAGCGGATCGACATGGACGAGATACGGCCGGGCGACCTGATCATCTACCACGACGACGCGAGCCATGTCGGGATGTACATAGGCGACGGCAAGATCGTCCACGCCCCGCGCCCGGGCCGCACGGTCACCGTCGCGGGCGCCGGCGCCAACAAGATCCTTGGCGTGGTCCGGCCCGGCAGCTAACCGGTCTCTGCCGGACCCCGCCTATCCGGCGTCCCACTCCGCCTGTACCCAGGTCAGCTGTGCTTCGGTCAGCGGAGGGTCGAACCCTGCCGGGAACATCAGCATCACCGGCTGCGGCCACATGTTCTCCGGCCCGTGCTCGTCGCAGTGCAGCGCGACGAGATGCGGTCCTTCCCCGCAGGACTCGTGCCCGTAGGGGCGATCGTGCGTCCGGCAGAAGTAGCCGAACGTCCAGCAGTCGTCTTCTTCGGCCGGCTCGTAGAAGCGGGGGTCGCGAACGATCGTGGTGACCGGCTCCTGCCGGTTGAACCGGGGGATGGGCCGGGGGTCACGCCACAGCAGTCGGGGAGGGAGCACGAACCCATCCTGCCCGGGGCGACCTGTCCGGATCACGGGCCGTCGGCCGGGCCGAGCAGGAGCCGGGCCGCGGGGGACGGCGGGCGGGGGACGGGGGGACGCAAGGACGAGGGACTGCGGGACCGCGGGGCGCGGGTAAGCCGGGCGCGGGGAGTGTGCCGTTGGACACGTGGGCGCGGTGGCTCCGCCGGGGCGCACTCCGCAGGGACCGGCGGCCCCCGGATACCCTTCCGGACCCGCTCCGGGGCCCGGAATACCGGCGGGCGGGCGGCCCGGAGGCGTGGCGGGTGGAAACCGGGCGGCGGCGCGCGGGAAGGTGGCCGGGAGGTCACGGCGGAAGCGGAACCGCATTCCGTTGGACCGCGCCCTAGCGCTATGGTCCCCGTCGGCGGGTTGTCGATCGGCGGTCCGCCGCGCCCTCGGGGGAGGGAAAGGAACCGGACCCATGGCCGTACCCGTACCGCGACAGAGGAACTCCTCCGTCACCGGAGCCGAGGCATCCGCCTCCGCGCCCGCGCCCACCGGCGGCACCGGCACCGTGGCAGGAATGCCGGGAACGAGCGGCGCGGCCGCGCCCGGCGGAGCCACCGCTGCGGCCGCGGCAGCCGCGGGACCGTCCCCGGCCGAGCCCGCCCAGTTGACCCTGCTGGTCATCGAGGACGATCCGGCGGGGACGTTCACCGTGCCCGAGCTGTCCGAGTCCGGTGGCGGCACCGCGACCCGGGTCCGGATCCGGACCGCCCGGAATCTGACCGAAGCGGAGCGGCTGCTCACGGACGACGTCCACTGCGTCCTGCTCGACCTGGCGCTCCCCGGCGCCGCCGGGTCCGCGGACGGGCTCGGTCCGCTACGGCATGTGCTGCGGCTCGCGCCCCGCCATGCCGTGCTCGCGCTGACGACCTCGGGCGATACCGAGCGTGCCGCGGAGGCGGTCCGGCTGGGCGCGCAGGACCATCTCTTCCGGGACGAGCTGGACAGCAGGCTGCTGAGCCGTACCGTGCGCTATGCGGTGGAGCGCAAGCGGGCCGACACCGCGCAGCGCAAGCTCGCCGAGTCCAAGCTGCGGGCCCAGGAGAACGCCCGGCTGGAGCGCGGGCTGCTGCCCACGCCCCTGCTGGAGGGCTCGGAGCTGCGGTTCGCCTCGCGCTATCGGCCCGGCCGGTCCCGGGCGCTGCTCGGCGGGGACTTCTACGACACCGTCCGCACCCCGGACGGCACGGTCCACGCCATGATCGGCGATGTCTGCGGCCACGGCCCGGACGAGGCGGCCCTCGGGGTGGAGCTGCGGATAGCCTGGCGGGCCCTGACGTTCGCGGGGCTCTGCGGGGACGAGCTGCTCTCCACGCTCCAGCGGGTGCTGGAGCACGAGCGGGAGAGCGAGGAGATCTTCGCGACGCTCTGCACCATCGACATCGCCCCGGACGGCCGCCGCGCGGGCATCTGCCTGGCCGGGCACCCGTCGCCGCTCTTCCTCCGCGGCGGCCTGGCGGCGCAGCTCCTGCCGCACGAGGACGGCGGCCCGGCTCTCGGCCTGCTGCCGCGCGCCCGCTGGCCGCGCCACCAGATCGACCTGGGCGGCGCCTGGTCGCTGCTGCTGTACACGGACGGTCTGATCGAAGGCCGTACGGGACCGGGCGAGAAGCAGCGGCTGGGGCAGGAGGGCCTCCAGTCGATGATCACCCGCCTGCTGGCCTCGGGCCACGAGGGCGAGGCGCTGCTGGAGTCGTCGGTCGCCCAGGCGCGGGAGCTGAACGGCGGCGAGCTGACGGACGATGTCGCGGTCCTGCTGCTGAGCCGCGGCTGAGGGCCGCCGAGACGGCCCGGGGGCGGGCAGGCGCCCCCGGCGGCGGGTCGGCCGCCCGTACGGGAGCGGGCCCGAGGGCAGGCAGGCTGCCCATGCGGGAGTGGCCCCGGCGACGGGCGGGCCGCCCTTGCGAGAGCGGGCTCGGCAGCGGGTGGAAGGGCTCTACGGGGCTGGGGGCGGCCGGGGCGACGGCTCGGGGCCGCCGATGGCACCGGAGCGCGTGGGGCCGGAGCGCGTGCAGCCTGGAGGCGGGAGGCGCCCGCCTGTGGCACCGGAACGGGCTGCCCCGCGGCTCAGGTGACCGGGCACCCAGGAGTCGCCCGGCGCCCCGGGATCCCCGGCGGGACCGAAACCGGGACCGGGATACCGAGGCCGGTAGACCGAGGCCGGGAAACCGGGACCGGGCGGCGTGGGGCTTACCGGCCGCCGTTGTACGGGCCGTACGGGCCGTCGCTGCTGGAGCCGCCGCGGCGGCCGCCGCCACCGCCCGAGACCTGCTTGACCGCGGGCCGGACGTCCACGAAGAAGACGATCGTGGCGACCAGTCCGATCAGGGACAGGAAGAGCATCGGGATCAGCAGGTTCACCAGCACCGTGACGCCGAGGATGACCAGCCAGAAGGGCTTCGTCTGCTTGTCGGCCGCGCGGAACGCGTCCTCACGGGTGAAGGCGGCCATGACCAGCGCCGCCACGGACGAAACCGTGAAGACGAGAAAGAGGAACAGCGACAGCGAGAGGTCGAAGTTCTCACGCAGCATGGTGGCACCGCCTAGGGGGTCGATGGTGAAGCGCCCTTACCGGCAACCGTACCCGGCAAGGACGAAGAACGGACCGGACGCCTGAAAGGTGCCCGGTCCGCGCTCTTACACTCCTCTTCGCATCCGCGTGATCACTTCGCGGGCGGGTCGGTCTTCTTCGTGGCCGTCTTGCGGGCGGCGGGCGCCCGGCGCGGAGCCGGGGGCTTCTTCGCCGCGGCGGGCTTCGGCGCCGCCTTGGGCTCCGTCCCGGCCGCGGCCTTGCCGCCGCCCGAACCGGCGGCGGGCTTGGCGGACCGGGGCCGCGGCTTCGCGGCCGGCTTCGGCTCCCGCGCGGGCGGGGCGGCGGGCTCCGGCTCGACGGCGACCGCGATCTCGGTGATCTCCTCGGCCGCCTCGCCGCGCCAGGTGCGTACGGTCTGCTCACCGTGCTCGGCGACGCGCTCGTACGTCTCCCGGGCCTTCACGGCGTACTCGGCGGCGACACCGACACCCCGCAGGGCCAGGTCCTGGGCGGTCTCGCCGAGCTTCCGCAGGTCGTCGCCGTCCAGGCCGTTGAGCCCGGTGAAGACCTCGTTGACCTTCGCGGAGACGGTCGCCTGGGCCTCCTTGGCCTGGCCCGCCACCCGCTCCTGGACAGCCTTGGGGTCGGTGTTGCGCAGTTCGCTGAGGTCGTTGCGGATCCCCTCGATACGCTCCGGCGCCCCGGCCGCGAGGTGCTCGATCAGCGCGGGAACCTTGAGCGCCTGCTGCACGGCGAGGTCGGCCGTACCGGCGGCGAAGTAGAGGGGGGTGGGGTCGCTGAGGCTCTTGCGCAGTTCGCGCAGGTCATCGGTGATGGCCATGTCGGTGGTCCTCCCGGGACGGGGTTCAGTCCGAGCTCCGGGGCGTACGGTCGGCACTGCTGCCGCGCCGCCCGCCCTCCGGGCTCTCGTCTGCTTCGGCTTCGGCGGGCTTCTTCTGCGCACCCCGGGATCTCCCCGGGGCGCCCGGCCCCTCGGGCTCCTGGAGGTGCCGCACGACGTCCGCGCCCGCGGAGGCGGCCGTCGCGGCGGGGTCCGCGGCATCGGGGCCGTCCGTGACCTCGTATCCGTTCTCCTTGCGGAACGACTCGTAGATCTGGAGCAGAACGGCCTTCTGCCGCTCGTTTATGGAGGGGTCGGCGATGATGACCGCCCGCGTCTCCAGCTCCTCCCGGTCCCGCTCGTCCAGGATCCCGGCCCGCACGTAGAGCGTCTCGGCGGAGATCCGCAGCGCCTTGGCGACCTGCTGGAGCACCTCCGCGCTCGGCTTGCGCAGCCCGCGTTCGATCTGGCTGAGATACGGATTCGACACCCCGGCGGCATCCGCGAGCTGCCGCAGCGACAACTGCGCACTGCGCCGCTGTTCGCGGAGGTACTCACCGAGGTTGCCGACGTTGAGTGATGCCATGTCCCGATCGTGCCCCAGCTCCGCTAACTATTGCAAGCAGATGCTTGCAATAGTGCGCTACACAACACCACCGCCGCTGTGACCCGCAGCGACAGCTGGCGCTTCGCAGGGGAATCCGTCACCGGTCGCCCGAAGTCGCCGAGCGGTAATCCCCCAGGCCCTGGCCGGTGTGCGCCACTAGGTTGGGGTGCGTGGAGACACGGGGGCAGAGGTACCGGTACGTGGGTCCGGCCGAGCTGAAGGAGCTCGTCCGGACGGGTGATGAGGGGCGGAGCATCCGCTCGGCGGCGGACTTCGGCGAGTGGGTCTCGGCGCTGCCCCTGGACGAATTGGCCGAGCCGTTCACGTTCGTCGTGGATGGCGGCGGGGTGCTGCGACTGGCTCCGCGCCGCAGTGAGCACGTGGTGTGCGCCGGCGGCGGAGAGGTCCTGAGCGCCGGCGAGATGAGCTTCCGCGAGGAGTCCGGGCGGTGGGTGGTCGAGGAGGTCAGCAACCAGTCGACCGGCTACTGCCCGGATGTCAGCTCATGGCCCGCCGTGGCCGAGGCTCTGGACGGGATCGGGATCCATCGACCGCCCGGATTCACGCACGAGGTGGTCTTTCGCCGATGCCACTCCTGCCGGGAGCTCGGCATCGTGCGGGAGAAGGACTTCGTATGCGTCTTCTGCGGCGAGGACCTGCCGCGGGAGTGGAACGTCGGGGAGCCCGGATGACCGGTCGGACCGCGAAGATCGCATCGCTCTGCGAGTGCGGCAGCACGGCGGAGCGGCAGGTGAACCAGTTCGTCCTTCACGATGAGTTGTGGTGGGACTCGGAGTTCTCCTGCGGGTCCTGCGGCACCTACCTGTGCGAACACGCCGGTCCGGGACCAGCACCCGATGATGTCCGGGAGGCTCTCCTCGCAGCCCACGGGTCCGTCAGACTACGGCTGGCCGGTTCGGTTCCCAGTCTCGTCCCGGCTTTGAAGGTCTTTCGGGAGGCCGCAGGAGTCTCGCTGTCGCGCGCTCGTGAACTGACCGGGGAACTGAGCCACGACGGTCTGGTGGGGACGCTGCCGGAGATGGAGTTCCTGGAGGCCCGGCTGCAGAGGCGAGGAGTTCCCGTCGACATCAATCGGCAGCAGCCTCAAGGGGACTGAACCAGAGTGCCCCGGCACTGAAAACAATCTTGAACTTGGACTGTGGCCCACGATGATCAGACGTCTGCTGTCGGGTGCTGGTAGAACCGGGTCCCGGTGGCACTTGGTCCACGAGGCTCTGGGGGCGGTATGTCGGGACCGGCAGCTGGACTGTGGCTCTTCGAACCACGCGGGTTCGCGGATATCCTGGCCGATGCGGTCCCGTGGCTGGAGACCTTCTGCGAGCCGGTAGAGGCCAAGGCCGGCGGTGACGTGGATTTCCGGGTGCGAGACGGTTCGGCCCTGGGCCTGCAGGCCTTCGACCCGGCCGATGTCGGCGTGTTCTTCCTGTCGGAGGACGAGGAGATGCCCGCCGAGGACGAGGACTACTCGGCTTTCTCGCGGCCACCAGTGCAGGGGCTGATAGTCGGCGCCGGCTGCTCGGGGTCGATGAACCACGTGCTGCTCGGCCACCTGACGCTCGCTCTCGCCCGCCGTCTCGATGCGCTTGTCGATTTCGACGGACTCTTGTGCGGTTACCGCACCGCGGGAGGCAACACGAGCAACGAGGCAGTCCTGGCCCGGGCGAGAGCACTGGCGTCAGACCTCCCGGGAAGGCTCACGGAAGTCTCCTATGACACCGGCGGTGGGGACCGGTGGCTTCGGCATGTCGGAGACGTGGAATTCCTGGAAGCCTGGTTGCAGCATCCCGACTTCCACCTGAACAAGTAGCGCTGGAGCGCCGATTGCCGCGTCCCGACTCACGGTGCAGGCCGCCACTCGCGGTCAAAGCCCAGCGGGCATCGGACGCATCACCGCGATACAGACGACGAAGCGCGGTCAGGTGAGCTGCCCGGACCGCCCAACGGGGCGGGGCAGCAACGGATGTGACAGGGGAAGCCGGGCGAGTGCTCGTGCGACTCATCATCAAACTGCCCTCAATGCCCGTCGTCAGCCCGCATGGCTGACCCGGATGGCCACGGGAACGAGAACTACGCCCTGTGACCATCCGCGTGGCGGAACCACCGTCATCCTCCGGGACGATGTGCTCAACCACACCGTCCATGCCCCGCCCTGCGCGCGAGCCCCGGCCGCTACGTGGCGGCGTTCTGGCGCTCCAGCCACCGCAGGATCGTCCGGTTCGTCTCCTCCGGCATTTCCTGCTGGATCCAGTGGCCGCAGTCCAAGCCGGTCACTTCCACACCGGGCACGAACTCCGCCAGGTTCCCGGACCTTTGGATCGTGTCCCGGTCGCCGTAGATCATGAGTGCGGGCTGCCGGACGATGGGGTCCACGTCCGCCAGCAGATGCCAGTTGCGGTCGAGGTTCCGGTACCAGTTCACACTGCCGGTGAAGCCCGCGGATTCGAAGGCGGAGACGAAGACCGCCAGTTCGGCGTCGCTCATGACCGGATCACCGAGTGGTGTTTCGGCTTCGGCCAGGCCGATGAGCGCCATACCCGGCCGGGGTTCCGCGGGGGGCTCGTTCTTCCGGTACAGGTTGCGGAGGAACCGGAAGGCGTTTTTGTCGAATACGGCGTCCGCGACGCCGGGCCGCCGGTTGAAATGGACGAAGTAGAAGTCGGCACCGAAGACCTCTTCCATCCACTCGATCCAGGGCTTCTCGCCGCGCGCCATGTACGGCAGGCTCAGATTGACCACCTTGTCGACCCGGTCCGGGTGCAGCAGGGCCAGTGACCAGACGACCATGGCACCCCAGTCATGGCCGACGAAGGTGGCGTCCTCGTAGCCGTAGTGGTCGAGAAGCGCGACGAGATCGCCCGTCAGATGCGCGATGTCGTAGTCCGTCACTCCGGCCGGGCGGGACGAGTTTCCGTAACCCCGCTGGTTCGGGACGATGACGTGGTAGCCCGCCGCGGCAAGGGCAGGAATCTGATGGCGCCAGGAGAAAGCGTGCTCCGGCCAGCCGTGACAGAGCACGATGGGTTTCCCGGCACCCCGCCGGCCTGCTTCGAAGACCTCCAGTTCGACACCGTTGACGGAGACAAGAGCGGGCTCGGGGAAATCAGCGGGATCGAACATGGCATTTCCTCTCGTGCTGTTCGGAATTTCGGGGCGATCACCGGCGACAGGGGCGCCGGGGAGGCCGTGCCGCCATCTTGGGCAGCCAAAGCGGTCACCCCATGACCGGTTTCGCTGAAATCCTTCTCCGTATGCGAACCGACCGGCTGGTGGCCGTCCTCCTCCTGCTGCAACGGCGCGAACGGGTGACCGCGGCGGAGGTGGCCCGTGAGCTGGAGGTCTCCGAGCGCACCGCCCGCCGCGATCTCGATGCCCTGGCCATGGCCGGGGTGCCCGTGTACTCCGTGCAGGGCCGGGGCGGCGGCTGGCGCCTGGTGGGCGGTGCCCGCACCGACCTGTCCGGGCTGACCGAGACCGAGGCCCGCGCCCTGTTCCTGGTCGCCGGACCGGCCTCGGCCGCGACATCCGCCGCGACACCGGCCGTGAAAGCGGCTCTCCGCAAGCTCGTGCATGCCCTGCCGGAGCCCTTCCGGGTGCAGGCCGAGGCAGCGGCGGCGTCGTTGGTCGTGGATCCGCAGCGCTGGGGGTCGAACCGGGTCGAGCACCGGCCGCCGCGGTTCCTCGGCCCGCTCCAGGACGCGGTGATCCGCGGCGTCCAGGTGCGGCTCGGGTACACCGACCGCGAAGGCGCCGCAACCGAGAGGACCGTCCACCCGCTGGGGATCGTCGCCAAAGGCCCGTCCTGGTACCTCGTCGCCCATACCGAGGCCGGGCGGCGGACCTTCCGCGTCGACCGCGTATCGGCCGCCGAGCCGACCGGCGATCCCGTGCACCGGCCCGAGGGCTTCGACCTCGCCGAGTGCTGGCGCGGGATCGCCGACGAGATCGACCGCAGGCGTACGCCCCTCCGCATCCGGGCGGTGTGCGTGCCCCACGGGACGGACCTGCTCCGGATGGCGCTCGGCGACCGCCTGGAAGTGGGAGGCCCCACGGCCGACGGCCGTATCGAGGTCGTGATCCGCGGCCACAGCGAGTACCTGCTCGCCGGTGAGCTGGCCGGACTGGTCGAATGGGTGGAGGTGACCGGCCCTCCCGGGGTACGGGAACACCTGGCCGCGATCGGCAGCGCGCTCGTCGGGCGGTACGGCTGAGACCGCCCGCCCTTCGAGGGTGGCGGCTTCGCGCAGGCGGGCCGGGGAGCAGCCGGGCCGGGAACATGCAGGCCGGGGCGGGCAGGGCCGGGGCGGGCCGGGCCGGAAACTCGTTGGCCGACGGCCGCCCGCAGTCGTGAGACTCGGCGGGTGGCACTTCACCAGGACGAAATCACCGTAGCCGAGCCGCTGATCCGGTCGCTGCTGGCGGCACAGCGCCCCGAGTGGGCCGGGCTGCCGCTGGTACGGGCAGGCGGGGGCACGGACAACACCATGTACCGGCTGGGGGACGGGCTGCTCGTGCGGCTGCCGAGAACCGCCGGGCACGAGCGGGCCATCCGGAAGGAACGGGAGTGGCTCCCCCGGCTGGCACCCCTGCTTCCCTGCGCGATTCCCGAGCCGGTCCATGCCGGGACACCCACCGCCGCCTTCCCCCTGGCCTGGTCGGTGTACCGGTGGATCGACGGGGAGGAGCCCGGCCCGGGGACCGTCCGGGACTGGGCCGCCTTCGGGGCCGATCTGGCGGCGGCCGTACGGGCACTGCACCGCGCCGACCTCATGGGGGCGGTCCGCTCCGAGGGGCTCGACTGGTACCGCGGCGGCGGTCTGGCGCCCTGCGATCCCTGGGTCCGCGAAGCGTTCGACGACTGCCGGACCGCGCCCGGCGACGGGCTCGACGTCGACGCACTGGAGCAGCTGTGGGAAGCCGGGCTCGCGCTGCCCGACCCCGCCGGGCCGCCCGGCTGGCTCCACGGCGACCTCAAGCCCGGCAATCTCCTGGTCCGGGACGGCGCGCTGCACGCCGTCATCGATTTCGGGGGGCTCTCGGTCGGCCTGCCCGATGCCGAACACGCACCCGTCTGGGATCTGCCGCCCCAGGCGCGGCACGCCTACTGGGACACCCTCGGCCTCGACGGCCCGACCCGTATCCGGGCCCGCGCCTGGGCGGTCGCCGTGGCGGTGGCGGGGATCTCCTACTACCGGCACACGTTCCCCGCCTTCGTCGCGGAGTGCCGGGCGCGGCTCGGCGCGATCCTCACCGATGCCGCCGCTTGCTGAGGGCAGCACCCGGAGAATATTCCTTGACACGAATATTCTCAGCAGAGAATATTGGACGCATGGACGCACTGCTCACCGCACTGGCCGACCCCGCCCGGATGCGGCTCGTGGCCCTGCTGGCCGAGCGGCCCCGGCCGGTCGGAGTGCTTGCGCAGCTCGCCGGAGCGCGGCAGCCGCAGACCACCAAGCACCTCCAGAGCCTGGAACGGGCCGGGGTC
The DNA here is from genome assembly GCF_053981115.1 of Streptomyces sp. NPDC003691. Lineage (NCBI taxonomy): Bacteria > Bacillati > Actinomycetota > Actinomycetes > Kitasatosporales > Streptomycetaceae > Streptomyces > Streptomyces sp. NPDC003691. The sequence continues at coordinate 35,381 of NZ_JBSFNQ010000017.1, forward strand.
GTCACCTCCCGGCGCAGCGGACAGCGGCGGATCTACGCGCTCCGGCCCGCTCCGCTGCGGGAGCTGGCGGCCGTACTCGGGCAGCTCGCCGATACCGCGGAGCGGGCCGGCGGGCCCGGGGAGACGTACGACCGGTACGGGCGGAGCCTCGAAACCGAGCGGCACGCCGCCCGGGGCACCGGCTGGGCGGACGGCCGTACGTTCCGGTTCGTACGGCGGCTGCCCGGGCGGCCGCCGGCGGTCTGGCGGCAGCTGACCGAGGCACCACTGCTGGCCCGCTGGTGGACGCCCGACGATCTGCGGGTCTCCGAGCTGGTCTTCGAGGCGCGGCCGGGCGGCCGGATCGCCCACGAGTACCGCGATGTCGACGACACCGGTGATGCCGGTGGAGCGAGTGGAGCGGATGGCTTGGACCGGGTGGCCGGGCGTTCGGAGGGCGTGGTCGAGGACGTAAGGCCGGGTGAGTACCTCGCGTACCGCGTCTCGCCCCTGCTTCCCGACGGCAGCCCCGCCTTCACCGCACACGTCGCCCTGGAGCTGCGCCCCGCGGAAGCGGAGACCGGCGGCGGCACGGAGCTCGACGTGCACTGGGTGATCGGCGACAGCACGGTCGCGTCCGCGGACTTCGTCGCGGGTATCGAAATCGGCTTCGGCCAGAGCCTGGACAAGCTCACGGCCGCCCTGGCCGCGGAGGCGGAGCGCCGCACCGAAAGCGGCACGGACGGCAGTAGCACGGGCAGCAACACCGATGGCAGTACCGACAGCACGGACAGCACCGACAGACACGGGAGTACGACATGACCACCCCCGCCGGACGCCGGGTGACCGCGAATCTCAGCCTTACCCTCGACGGCCGCTACAACGGCCCGGGCGGCGCCCACGACTTCGAGGCCTTCGCGCCTTATGTGACCTCCGAGACCGCACGGGACCATCTGACCCGCATCTGGCAGGACGCGACGACCGCGGTACTCGGCCGGATCAACGCCGAGGGGTTCCTGGCCTACTGGCCGGGTGTCGCCGAGGACGAGAACGCCGACCCGCGCGACCGCGGCTATGCGAAGTGGCTGGTCGGCACCGAGAAGGTGGTGTTCTCGACCACCCTGGCCGAGGCGCCGTGGCCCGGCGCCCGGGTGGTCGACGCTCCCGCGGCGGAGGTGATCGGGGAGCTGAGGGCCACCGGCACCGGCGACATCCTCGTCAACAGCAGCGCAAGTCTGATCAAAGAGCTGCTCGCCGCGGATCTGGTCGACCGGCTGTACCTCATGATCTTCCCCGAGATCGCCGGAAGCGGACAGCGGCTCTTCGAAGACGGGCTGCCCCGCACATCGTGGCGGCTCGTCCGGCAGGACACGGGCGCCTCGGGCGAGCTGGCACTGATCTACGACCGGGTGCGCTGAGCCGGCCGCCCTCCACCGCGGGAGCTCCGCCGCGGGAACTCCGCCATGGGATCTCCCCTGCGCGATCTCCGCCGCCGGATCTCCGCCGCGGGCCCGGGACCGCACCGGGGCAGGGGCCGCACAGGGCCCGGGACCGCACAGGGCCCGGGACCGCACAGGGCCCGGGACCGCACAGGGGTTCGTACGGCCGGTGGGTGGTCGGTACCGTGAAAGACATGTCGCATGTACCCCTGCCCGACCTCGCCCGGCTGCGCCGGGCCCGGGACACCATGGACCGCGACTACGCCCAGCCGCTGGACGTACCCGCGCTGGCGCGGATCGCGCTGATGTCCGCGGGCCACTTCTCCCGCAGCTTCCGCGCGGCCTACGGCGAGACCCCGTACAACTACCTGATGACCCGCCGGATCGAACGGGCCAAGGTGCTGCTGCGCCGCGGCGATCTGTCCGTGACGGAGGTGTGCATGGCGGTCGGCTGTACGTCGCTGGGGTCGTTCAGTTCACGCTTCACCGAGCTGGTCGGGGAGAGCCCGAGCGCCTACCGATCGCGGGACCACAGCGACAGCGCGGCCGTCCCCGGCTGTGTCGCCATGGTCCACAGCAGACCGGTCAGGATTCGAGAAGCGGGACCCGCCCCCGGTCCGTAGCGTGAAGTGCATGAACATCGAACTCGCACAGTGCTTCATAGCCGTCGACGACACCGACCGGGCGCTCACCTTCTACCGGGACGCGCTGGGGCTGGAAGTCCGCAACGACGTGGGCTGGGAGGGGATGCGCTGGGTGACCCTCGGCGCGCCCTCGCAGGACGTCGAGGTCGTACTCGAACCGCCGCTGGCGGACCCGGGCGCCTCCGAGGCCGACCGGCGGGCGGCCGCCGAGCTGCTCGCCAAGGGCATGCTGCGCGCGGTGAACTTCCGCACCGACGACGTCGACGCCACGTTCGAGAAGATCCGCGCCGCGGGCGGCGAGGTGCTGCAGGAGCCCATGGACCAGCCGTACGGCGTCCGCGACTGCGCCTTCCGGGACCCGGCGGGGAACATGGTGCGCTTCAACTCCGCGGCCCGGAAGCAGTCCGGGAAGTAGCCGCGGGAACGGTCCCCGGCCCGGCAGACGCCTCGCGGTGAGCCCCTCGGACGGGCGCCGCGAGGCGTTCGCGCGTCCAAACCCTTATTTCCCGCCATTTCCGGAGTGCGCCGGGCGCGCTCCGGGAGTGCCCCCGACGCGCCCGGTGCGGCAATACGCCTGATGTGCACCGCGCGTACGTAACCGGAGTGCGCCGCTCGCCGCTCCGAATGGCCGTGTTTTCTACGCCATTCACCGCGCCCGTCCACACCCGGTGGCGCAATTCTCACCCTCCGCAACCATGCGGCAACCTTGCGCCGGTTAGGCCGTACGCCTCCGGACCCTCGCCCGGGCCGCGCCCCTCCGCACGCCGCTCACCAGCGGATTCGCCCGCCGGGCCGGAACAGAGCCCCGGCCGCGGCCCGGTCGGCACACCCCGGAGCACCCGCATGTCCGGGCTCCGCGGCACATACGCCATCCGGCCGGATGGCGGAATGCGGCCGTTGGACAGCTCCGCCACCGACAGTACTATCCCACATAGTTGATCTATACACATAACCCCCCGCACATCTTCGTGTACACAGTGGTCGCATTCCGCAAAGAGGTGATCAAGCGTGGGGCCCCAGTTGACCGTTCCGCCGATCTACGCCCCGATACCCCCGGCGATCCACCCCCGGCACGCCACGATCGAGGCCCGGACGGCGGCATGGGCGGAGGCCTTCCGTATCGGCTCCCCGGAGCTGCGCGGCAGACTCGTCCGCCATGACATCGGCACCTTCTCCGCCCGTATCCTGCCCGACGGCCGGGAGGAGGTGGTGGAACTCCTCGCCGACTTCGTGCTCTGGCTGTTCGGCGTTGACGACGGCTACTGCGAGGAGAGCGATCTCGGCCGTCGGCCCGGCGATCTCGTCGGTGTGCTCCACAGACTGCTGCGCGTCGCCCAGGACCCCGGCGGCCCCTTCCTCCGCTCGGACCCGCTCGCCGCGGGGCTGCGCGATCTGCGGGCCCGGATCGACCGCTTCGGTACGTACACGCAGTCCACGCGCTGGGTGGACGCACTGCGCGAATACTTCTTCTCGGTCGTCTGGGAGGCCGACCACCGCCGCGCGGGTACGGTCCCCGATCTGAACGACTACACCCTCATGCGCTTGTACGACGGCGCTGCCACCGTCGTGTTCCCGCTGCTGGAAATGGCCCACGGCGACGAGCTGCGGCCGGGCGAGCGGGACCATCCGGCCGTCCGCGCCCTCTGCGAGATGACGTCGTTCATCATCAGCTGGGACAACGACATCTTCTCCCACCACAAGGAGGCGTCGGGGAACGGCTTCTACCTGAACGCGCTCCGCGTCCTCCAGCACCACCAGGGGCTCTCCCCCGCCGACGCCCTGACCACCGCGATCGGCCAGCGCGACCGGGTGATGTGCCTCTTCCTGAAACTGGCGGAACAGCGTCGGCGCACCGGCAGTCCCGAGCTGTGCCGCTATCTGGACGGCCTCCGGCACTTCGTCCGGGCCACCCAGGACTGGAGCGTCAGCTCGCTGCGGTACACCACCCCCGACAATCCGGCCCGCTTCGCCGGCACGTTCCGGTCGACTCCGACCGACGACAGCGCCGAACCGCTGGACATCCCGGTGATCCGCTGGTGGTGGTCCCTGGTGCCGGAGGAACGGACGACAGCCCGCCGCCGGCCGGAGCGGACCGCGGCCTGCTGACGGCCCGGACCGGAGCGAAGGGCGTTGTGCTGACGGCCCGGCCCGGCCCGGAGCGAACGGCGTTGTGCTGACGGCCCGGCGGCCGTGGTGCCCGGCCCGGAGCGGACCGCGTTCTACCGACGGCCCGCTCCGGTCCGGATCCGGCTCAGAAGATGTCGGGGCACCACGGCCGCCGGGCCGTCCGGAAGATCCGGTCCGCCAGCGCCGCGGCCCCCGCCCGCTCCTCGCGCACCGCCCCCAGGTCGGCCAGCCGCAGCGGGGAGGCGTCGCCCAGATAGCAGGCGCCCAGCTCCCGTACGTCCAGCGTCAGCTCGGCCGGGGCGTCCGTCGGCACGCAGCGTGCGCCCTCCGGCCCCGCCTCCAGCCGGTACCGGCCCCCGGCCAGGCCCAGCTCGTCCTGTACGCCGAGGACGAGCGTGCCCTCGCCCTCGTACGTCCGCGCCTCCAGCGCCCGGACGACATCGAGGATCCGCACCCACAAATAGTCCGTGTCCACCAGGATCCGGGCGGCGCGCGGATCCGGGAGCAGGTCCGGCAGGATGCTGTCGGGGGCGCGCTCGCCACTGCGGACCCGGCTCGCCCAGTCGAGGGAGCAGACGTACTCCCAGAGCGCCCGCTCCGCCGCCGGGGAGACGGTGAACAACTGCTCGACCGTGACCGTGCCGTCGGGCTGCTTGCCGTCGTGCCACTTCTGGTCCGACTTGTACGCGATCAGCCCCTCCAGCTCGCCCGCCGCCGAACGGTAGGCGGCCCAGAAGGGCTCCTTCCACTCCCGGCTGGGAACCGTGATCCGGCCCGTCTCCAGATCCCACCAGCGGTCGCAGCGGGATACCGCGCCCGGCTGCCGGGCGAAGAAGCGGGCATGCAGCTCGGGGCCGATCTTGCGGATCTCGTCGAGCGGGACCAGATCGACCCGGCCGCCGTCGCGCGGCCCGGACCACCCGCGGTCGGCGCCGGTACGGGACAGGTCGACGGACCAGGCGGCCGCGCGGGACGCCGGGCCGAAGCCGAACCGGCCGTAGATCGGGTACTCGGCGGAGATCAGGGTGGAGAGCGCGTACCCCCGCTCCTTCGCGGCCGCCAGGTCCGCGGTCATCATCCGGCTGAGCAGTCCCCGGCGGCGGTGGGTCGCGGAGACGGTGACATTGGTGACCGCGCTGGTGTCCAGCGCCCCGCCGCCGGGCAGCGAGAGCCGCTGGTGGAAGGTGCGGTACGTGGCGACGCAGCGGCCGTCGTCATAGGCGCCCAGCGCACGGTCCGGGTCGATACCGCCCCGGCGGCCCTCGATCTCGGCCTCCGTCACGGACGGCGTATTCAGGAAACCGGTGCTCATGGCCCGCAGCCAGTCGGGGATACCGGCCTCGGTGAGGGGCCGGATCTCCACCTCGGTGCGGGCGCCGTCACGGGCCTCGGAGCGGGATTCGGAGCGGGCGTCGGTGCTGGATTCGGTGCGGGATTCGGTAACCGGGACTGCGGCGGCGGAGTCGGAGGTCATCCCTTCACGCTAGGCAGCCCGGTTCAGAAAGTCGCCCGAATTTCCCCGACCTCGGCGCCACCGCCCAGCAGCGGCGCCCGGCGGATCCGCGCCACCACCGGGTCGACCACGCCCATCAGCTCCAGCGCCCGCCCCAGCACCGGCCCCAGGGCCCGGGCCGCGCCGTCCTCGATCTTGAAGGCGAGGGCCCGGCCGTCGGCGAGGGCGACCGCCTGGACCGCCTCGGCACCCATCTTCGACAGCGCGCCCGGCACCTCCCGCATCAGCCAGGTATCGGCCCGGCGGGTGCCCGCGACGTACTCGGGGTGGGCCCGCATGGCGTCCGCGACCCGGCGCCCGGCCGTGCCCTCGTCCGCCGTGACCAGCGAGCGGAAGGAACGGGCCAGACCGGTCAGGCTGACCGCCATCAGGGGCGCCCCGCAGCCGTCGGTGCCGACCGCGGCGACCGGCTCGCCCGCCGCCTCCTCCACGGCCTCGCGCACCAGGCGCTGCACCGGGTGGCCGGGGTCGAGATAGCCCGCCCGGTCCCAGCCGTTGAGGGCACAGGCCGCCAGCCAGGCGGTGTGCTTGCCGGAGCAGTTCATCGTGACCGGCTCACGGACCCCGCCGGCCGCGAGGTACGCCTCCGCCTCGGCCGGGTCCAGCGGCAGGTCGGCCGGGGTGCGCAGCTCGCCGGGCGCGATGTCGTACTCGGTCAGCATCTTCCGTACGAGGTCGAGGTGAAAGCTTTCTCCGGAGTGGCTGGCGGCGGCCAGGGCAAGCCGCTCCCCCGACAGGTCGAGCCCGGCCCGGAGGGTGGCCACGGCCTGCATGGGCTTGCCCGTCGAGCGGGGGAAGACGGGGGCGGCGACATCGCCGAGCGCCAGCTCCACACTGCCGTCGGGGGCCAGCACGACGAGCGAACCGCGGTGACGGCCCTCGGTGAACCCCGACCGGACGACTTCGGCGAGAACCGGTGCCGCGGCGGTGCCGGGGGTCCGGAGGGTGGGGGTGCTGCTCATCGCGGGGTGGCCTTCCGACGGGGTGGTGCGGGCCCGCCGCCGGAAGGATCGCCTCAGGTCAGCAGGTCGTCTACTTGTGCTTCGCCTTCACGGTACCTGCGTGCGATCTCGGCGCTGCAATCGTCGGCTGTACGTTGCAACAGTTGCCGCCGCCGGGAGACCCGCTGCTCGTAGCGGACCAGCCGGCCCATGGCGGCGTGCAGCTCGTCGTCGGTACGGGCCTGGAGGTCGGACAGCTCCACGTCCCCGAGCATGTCGGCGGCCAGCCGGCCGTACTTCTCGCTGTGCGGCGGGGCGACCGTCACATGGCGGGCGGAGGTGCGGTGGCTGGAGGGGGCGTCGGTGAGGATCTCGGAGAGCCGGTCCACGACGGAGGCCGTGACGGACACCGGAGCCGGAGCCGGGGCAGCGGCGGTGGACGGCGCCGGGACGGCCGCGGGGGGTACGGACGCCGAGCCCGTGGCCGCCGCGGTGGCGGCGGCCGGCCCGGTGGCCTCCGGGCCCGCCCCGACGGCCGGGGCCCTACCCGGGACGGCGCCGCCTGGCGTACCCGGACCGGGGGAACCCTCCGCATCCGGGCCCGGCGTCCGGCTACCGGTGCCGCGCCGGGCCAGCTCCGCCCGGAGGATGTCGATCCGCCCCTGGAGCAGCCGCCGCACATAGCTGAGGTCGGCCTCGTCCTGCTGTGCGCCGCGCCGCAGGGTCCGCAGCTCGGGCAGGTGCAGCGAGGGCAGCTCGTACCGCGGCGGGTCGGGGAAGTGATCGGCCGCCCGGCACTCCCGGTCCCGCTGCTGGGGCGGCCGGGCGGAGGCGGCGGGACCGACGGAACCGCCGGGACCTCCCGGACGGCCCGCGGAATCGCCGGGATCCCCCGGTCCCGCCGAATCCCCGGAAGGTCCGCAAGGTCCGGAATCCCCGGCGTCCCCGGAATCCGTGCCGGCCGCGGGGTCGGAGGTGGCCGTCGTGTGCCCGGTACCCGAAGTGCTCATGTCCTACGTCCGTCCCCTCGACCGGCGCGGGGGTCTTCCCCGGGCCCCGGAGTCCGGGGCCGGGCCGGGGGCGCGCCGCCTTGGTGCATCGTGCCATTGGGGAACCGTCCCACGCAGGCGCTCTGCACCCGTTCAGCCCCGATAGGTTGGGCTGTATGCGTGCAGTGGTACAGCGGGTCGACGGCGCGAGCGTCGCCGTGACGGACGAGTCGGGCACCCGGACGGTCGGGGAGATCAGCGGCGAGGGGCTCTGCGTCCTGGTGGGCGTCACCCACGAGGACACCCCGGAACAGGCGGAGCGGCTGGCCCGCAAGCTCTGGTCGCTGCGGATCCTGGAGGACGAGAAGTCGTGCTCCGACGTGGGTGCGCCACTGCTGGTGATCTCCCAGTTCACCCTCTACGGCGACGCCCGCAAGGGCCGCCGCCCGACCTGGAACGCGGCCGCGCCGGGCCCGGTCGCCGAACCCCTCGTCGACGCGGTGGTGGCCGCGCTGCGGGCCCTGGGCGCGAAGGTGGAGACGGGCAGGTTCGGCGCGAGCATGCGGGTGTCGCTGACGAACCAGGGCCCGTTCACGGTGCTGCTGGAGGTCTGAGGGCCTGCCGGGCCGGAAGGCCGGGGGCCTGGGGAGCCGTACGGTCCGGGGCCCGGCAGCCTGGGGAGCCGTACGGTCCGGCAGCCGTTGTACGCCGCCGGGCGCGCGGCCCCCGGCGGCGTACGCCCCGGCCCGCGGGGCTCCGCCCTACGGCTCGACCACCGTCTCCTGTGCCGCGGCCGTGTTCCCCGCCATCAGCTCCGCGTCCACCGGAACGTTCCGCTTCACCAGGGCCAGCGCGATCGGCCCCAGCTCGTAGTGGCGGGCGGAGCTGGTGACGAAGCCCAGCTGGCGGCCGCCGTCGCCGTCCTTGGCCAGCCTGACCGGGGTGCCGGGGCCCGGCAGGTGCACCTCGCTGCCGTCCAGGTGGAGGAAGACCAGCCGCCGCGGCGGCTTGCCCAGGTTCTGTACCCGGGCGACGGTCTCCTGGCCGCGGTAGCAGCCCTTCTGGAGGTGGACGGCCGTGCCGATCAGGCCCAGCTCGTGGGGAATGGTCCGGTGGTCGGTCTCGAAGCCGACCCGGGGCCGGTGCGCCTCGATGCGCAGCGCCTCGTACGCCAGCATTCCGGCGAGCGGCCCGTGCTCGGCCGCGTACGCCTCCAGCGCGGCCCGCGGCAGGAACAGGTCACGGCCGTACGGGGTCTCGCGGACGACCGTGCCGTCGGGGGCGGGCGCGACGGAGCCGGCGGGCAGGTGCACCACCGCGAACTCGTCGGTCCGGTCGGCGATCTCCACCCGGTAGAAGAAGATCATCGACTGCAGATAGGCGGTCAGCTCGCCCCGGGCGCCGGGCTCCGTGTGGATCCAGACGGTCTCCCCGTCGTCGACGAGGGAGAGACCGTGCTCGATATGCCCGTTCGAGGAGAGGATCAGCGCCTCGGTGGCCTGTCCGGGGGGCAGGTCGGTGACGTGCTGGGTGATCAGCAGGTGCAGCCAGCTCAGCCGGTCGGCGCCGGTCACGGTGATCACTCCGCGGTGGGAGAGGTCGACCAGGCCCGATCCGTCGGCGAGGGCCGCCTGCTCGCGGAAGATATCGCCGTAGTGGGCGGCCACACCTTCGTCGGCACCTTCGGCGGGGACGGCGCCGGGGCGGGACAGCAGGGGGCTGCGGGGAGCCTTCGGGGTCTTCACATCGGAAACGTCGGCCATGGGGAAAGCCTACGACTCTGCCGCGGACCCCTCGGCGGCGGCCGATCCACCCGGTCCGCCCGATCCGCCCGGTCCGTCGTCGGCGGCCGATCCGTCCGCGTCCGGCGCCGGGCAGTTCTCACAGCGGCCGAAGATCGCGAAGTGCTTCATATCGGTGTCGAAGCCGAAGGTCCGCCGGAGCGTCTCGGTGAAGTCGGCGGCGATGCCGACCTCGGCCTCGATGACGCGTGAGCAGTCCCGGCAGACCAGATGGAGATGGTGGTGCCGGTCGGCCAGATGGTAGGTCGGGGCGCCGTGGCCGAGATGGGCGTGCGAGACCAGCCCCAGCTCCTCCAGCAGCTCCAGCGTCCGGTAGACGGTGGAGATGTTCACCCCGGACGCCGTCCTGCGCACCTCGCACAGGATGTCGTCCGGAGTGGCGTGCTCCAGAGTGTCGACGGCCTCCAGCACGAGCTGCCGCTGCGGGGTCAGCCGGTAGCCGCGCTTGCGCAGGTCGCTCTGCCAGTCGGTGGTCACCACGCTCCCAGTGTAGGGAGTGCCGGGCGAATGGCGGGGGCCCGGAACGCGCCCCCGCACGGGACGGCCTACTTGAAGAAGGCGATTCCGTCGTCGGGCAGGTCACCCAGGTCCTTCGCCCACTCGGCGACCTCTTCGGGCGTGACGGTCTTCTTCAGATGCGCCGACATGTACGGCCGCAGCGGGACCTCCGGGGTGGCCTTCTCGCCCACCCACATCAGATCGCTCTTCACATAGCCGTAGAGCCGCTTGCCACCGCTGTACGGGCCGGAGGCGGCGGTCCGGGCGACGGCGTCCGTCGCCAGGTCGATCTGCGGCTTCTTGTCGGCCAGCTCGCCGTACCAGATCTCGACGATGCCCTGGTCGCGGACCATGACGACCTCGACCTTGCGGTCCTTGTCGATCCGCCAGTAGCCGTGCTCGCTCTCCAGCGGGCGGACCTTGTTGCCCTCGGCGTCCAGGACCCAGCTGTGCGAGGAGTACTCCAGCACGTCACGGCCGTCGTGGGAGAAGGTGACGGACTGGCCGAAGTTGCACTTCTCGGCGCCCGGGAAGTCGGAGACGCCCGCGCCCTCCCAGGTGCCGAGGAGGAAGGCCAGGGGGACGAGGTCCGGGTGAAGGTCGGACGGGATCTCGATCATGAGCTGATTTCCGTGGTGGGAGCAGGGGTTCCGGACGGGCGGGGATTGGTCAGCGCTGACCCTGGTAGAGCTTCTTCACGGCCAGTACGGCGAAGGCGGTGACGCCGATGCAGACCAGGACCAGAAGGGCCTCGAAGAATGCCTCAAGCACGGAGTGCTCCTTGTTCAGGTGCGAAGGAAACAGCGGACCTACCGGGCCCCAGCCTAATGGGTGGGGCCCGGACCGGCCGTGTGCGGGGCCGCCGGGCCGGGTGCGGGGCCGCCGGGGGGACGGCGTATCCCGTCAGCTCAGCAGCTGGGCCTGGAGCGCCACGGTCTGGTGGAACGGCACGGCGGCCGCCTCGCGCTTGCCGTTCCCCCGGCCCTTCCCTTCGTGGACGACCACGGCGATGGTGTCGCCCGCCAGGATGTAGCCCTGCCGGATCCGGCTGGGCCCCGGGCCCGTCGCCTCCCGGTACAGACTCGACGTGACCTCGGACGACCCGCCGGTGAGGTCCCACTCCTCGTCCGGCTCGAAGGCGTGGCCGCCGTCGAGCGCGGCCCCGGGCTCCTGGTTTCCGTCGGTGTCGAGGGTTGCGTAGTTGAACAGGTTGGCCGCCGGTGCCGAATCGAATCGCAGCAGGTAGACCCGGGACTCGGTGCCGTCCGGCATGGTCCACGCACGGGCGGCGACATGGCGGAGGCCGTAGTCGGCGAGGTCGCTTTCGATCCCGGCGCGGTGGTCCTCGGCGTACTCGGCCGCGAATCGCCGCGGAGTCGTCCAGCCCCCGGCCCGCTCCGTGTCCTGCCGGGCGCCCTCCGGCGCGGGCAGCAGCAGCCGGCGCAGATCGGCGTGGTGGATGCCGTCGGTGTTCTGCTTGCTGAAGGGGCGGGGGGTGCCCTTGGGAAGCGCGGGGAGCGACAGCCGGGGATAGTCCCAGCGGCCGTCGTCCTCCGTCGTGAGGCCGGGTACGTCACCGCGGTCCAGGGCCGTGATGCCGTACGCCGTCCCGGCTCCGAACCCCAGACAGACGGTGACGGCAGCGCTCCAGCGGGCGACGGCACGGAGCACCGGCCGGTCGCGGTGGGCGGCACCGGCTGCCTCCGGGGCGGACCCGGCCGGGTCCTCCGGCACGGGTTCGGCAGGGTGCTCCACGGCGGGCCGCGCATCCGGCTCCACCCGGGGCCCGGGCTCCGGCCTGTGCTCCGGCTCCGGCTCCGACTCCGGCCGCGGTTCGGGATCCGGCTCCCGCTCCGGCCCGTGCCCGGGCAGCGGCTCCTGCTCCTGCTCCTGCTCGGGCAGCGGCTCCGGTCGCGGCTGTGACCCGGTCATACGTACTCCCCCGGTGAGGCGATGTGGTCGAGCTGCTTCTTCACGAATCCGGCGACGGTGGCGGCGGAGAGGCTCCCGTCGCCGGTGAAGCGCACCATGACGAAGACCCCGGCGACATGCGCGGAACAGTCGTATCTGAAGAGTCCGTACCCGCTGTCCGGCTCCTCGGGGAGGTCCTGGAAGCAGGCGGCTTCCCGGTGCCCCTCGATCCCGGGACCCTTGTCCACCCCCAGGAGCTCCTTCAGCCCGGCGTAGGACGCGTGCATGCCGCGAGCGTCTTCCTTGTTCTTCATACGGGCGATCTGCACCTCGGTCAGATACAGGCCGACCTGGTTCTCCACATAGGTGCGCCAGGCCATCCCCTGCAGCCCCGCCCGCTCGACCGTGCGGTCGAACCTGCGGCGTTCGGCGCCCGTCAGCCCTTCTCCCCGGTCCTTCATCAGACGCTCGGCCTGCCGTGCGTCGAATTCACCGTCGTTGCCCCCGTAGGGCGTCATATCCGGGCCCAGGGTCTGGGTGTCGGGGACCGGCAGCAGCAGTCTGCCGAGCGGGGTGTCGCTACGGCCCCGGTCCAGGTCGCCCGCCGGATCGTCACCCGGCTCGGCCGGTGCCCCGCCCCAGATCACGGTCGGCGCGGTACGGTCCGCTCCACCGACGGCGTCCGCGGTGTACGCCGCTCCGGCGCCGGTCGCCAACAGGGCGACGGCGACGGATATCGCGGTTCCCGTCGATACGCGTCTCACAGCCGCTCCAACTGTCGTTCGGCCAGCACCCGGATGTCCTGCGCGGTGACGGGCCCGGTGTCCCGGATGGTGATGTCGGCGGTGATATCGCCCCGGCGGACGACCGCCCGCCCCTGATACCGCTCCTCGTAACCGGGATCCGGATCCAGCAGGTAGTAGCGCCCGTTACCGCTGCCGGGGAGGGGGTCTCCACCGTCGAGGACACCGTCACCGCCCAGGTACTCGTGCCGCGTCTCGGCGAAGACCCCGGCACCTTCACTGGCCCGGAACTGGATCAGCCGGATCTCGTACGTACGGTCGCCCTGCTCCCACGACGCGCCTGCGATCCGCCGGATCCCCCGCTCCATCAGCTGGTACAGCATGTACTGGGAGTTGTCGTGCTCCCTCAGGTAGGCCGGGATGTCCAGCCAGCCGTCGTCCGACGGCGCCGACAAGGCGTCCCTCGCCCCGGCGGGCCGGGGCAGCAGCAGTCTGCGCAGATCGCCGTTGACCTTGACACCCCGGTCCTCGGCGGCCGAGAGCACCGGAAGCCGCTCCCCGTCGGGCAGTGGCTTTGCCGGGTACGCCAGGCCCGGCCGGCTCAGCGGTGGCAGCGGGTCGGGTTTCCGGTCGGCCTGAATGCCGTACCCGACGGCGGTTCCGGCACTGATGCCGATCACGGCGGCGACGGCCAGCAACCGGGCGGTCGCACCGAGCCGCGGCCGGCCGCGGGTGTCCGCCGCCGCGGGCGGGTCCGGATCCGCGGGTGCGGAAGTCGGTACGGCGGGCAGCGCGCGCCCGTCGCCCCTGGGCTGTTTCTCCACGTTGAGGCCCCCCTGAGACCTGAGAACACGGCCTCGTACGCCGGGCCGCGCAGATCAGACAGATAGCGGAGAGCGGGAGTTGTCCGCATCCGGATTACAGTTCGGGCATGGCCAACAAGCTCGTGATCAAGGTGACCGCCGGGGCCGATGCGCCGGAGCGGTGTTCGCAGGCGTTCACCGTCGCCTCCGTAGCCGCCGCCAGCGGGGTCGAGGTGTCCCTCTGGCTGACCGGCGAATCGTCGTGGTTCGCGCTGCCCGGGCGGGCCGCCGAGTTCGAGCTGCCGCATGCCGCGCCGCTGCCCGATCTGATCGAGGCGGTGCTGGCGTCCGGGAGCGTCACGCTGTGCACCCAGTGCGCGGCCCGGCGGGAGATCACGGCGGCGGACGTGCTGGAGGGCGTACGGATCGCGGGGGCGCAGGTCTTCGTACAGGAGGCGATGGGGGACGGCGTACAGGCGCTCGTCTACTGATCGCGCCCCGGGCGCGGAGGGGCGCGCGGGACGGGCCCGAGACCCGGAGGGGCGCCGGCCGGTCCGCTACGGCAGGCCGTCACGGCCCTCGCGGTCGTCCCGGTCGGGGCCGCGGTCCCGGTCGGGGCGTTCGGGCCGGCCCGGGCGGCGTTTGCCGTCCAGTTCGTCCCACCACTCGTCGGACTGCGGATCCCCGGTGGGGTCGTCCCACCAGCGGTCGTCGGGGCCCCGGCGGTTGGCGATCATCGCGGCGACCGGCGGGATCACCATGGCCACCAGGCACATGGCGACGGCGGCCGGCAGCGACCAGAGGCGTACGAAGGCCCAGGCGGATACGAAAAGTACGAGGCACCCGCCCATGAGCAGGAAATAGGCACGTCGCCGCCGCGCGTACATATGTCCAGGGTACGGCCGGCGGGCCGGGAACGACCGGAGGGCCGCACCCCGGACCAGTGGCGTCCAACCCCCGGGATGCGGCCCTCCGGCCCGCTCGGTTCCGTACTCGCGCGGTGTTCGGCCGCGCCGTACGGAGGGCGGCGGCGCGGACCGTGCCGCGCCCCGCCCGTCCGCTCGTGTCAGACCGCGATCGCGACCTCGGCGAGCCCGCCGTGCTGGGCGACGACCGTACGGTCCGCGGTGCCGCCGGGCACCAGCGCGCGCAGGGTCCAGGTGCCCTCCGCGGCGTAGAACCGGAACTGGCCGGTGGCCGAGGTCGGCACCTCGGCGGTGAACTCACCGGTCGAGTCCAGCAGCCGGACGTAGCCGGTCACGGGCTCGCCGTCACGGGTCACCTGGCCCTGGATGGTGGTCTCGCCGGGCTTGATCGTCGAGGCGTCGGGGCCTCCGGCCTTCGCTCCACACATACTGCTTCTCCTACTGCTGCTGCTTGCCGGGGTCGGATCCAGAGGTGTTACTTGGCGGCGCCGAGCTCGATCGGCACGCCGACGAGGGAGCCGTACTCGGTCCACGAACCGTCGTAGTTCTTGACGTTCTCCACACCGAGCAGCTCGTGCAGGACGAACCAGGTCAGGGCGGAGCGCTCGCCGATACGGCAGTACGCGATGGTGTCCGTCGCCAGATCGACCTGCTCGTCGGTGTAGAGCGCGGTCAGCTCTGCGTCCGACTTGAACGTGCCGTCGTCGTTGGCGTTCTTGGACCACGGGATGTTGCGGGCGCTGGGCACGTGGCCGGGGCGCTGCGACTGCTCCTGCGGCAGGTGGGCCGGGGCGAGCAGCTTGCCGCTGAACTCGTCGGGGGAGCGCACGTCGACCAGGTTCTGGGTGCCGATCGCGGCGACGACGTCGTCACGGAAGGCGCGGATCGACAGGTTCTGCGCGGTGGCCTTGTACTCGGTGGCGGCGCGCTCGGGCACCTGGGAGCCGTCGACCAGGTCGCGGGAGTCCAGCTCCCACTTCTTGCGGCCGCCGTCGAGGAGCTTGACGTCCTGGTGACCGTAGAGCTTGAAGTACCAGTAGGCGTAGGAGGCGAACCAGTTGTTGTTGCCGCCGTAGAGGACCACGGTGGTGTCGTTCGCGATGCCCTTCGCCGAGAGGAGCTTCTCGAAGCCCTCCTGGTCGATGAAGTCGCGGCGGACCGGGTCCTGGAGGTCCTTGGTCCAGTCGATCCGGATCGCGTTCTTGATGTGGTTCTTGTCGTACGCCGACGTGTCCTCGTCGACCTCCACGATCGCGACCTTCGGGTCGTCGATGTGGGCCTCGACCCAGTCGGCGTCTACGAGGACGTCGCTGCGGCTCATGTTCCTTCTCCTCCGGGGCAGTTACGGCGGCATCGTGCCTGGGGACGGTCCGGGCGGCGCGCCGCTTGCGGTGCGGAGCCGGGCCTGTGTGCTGTTGCTGGAGTGCGACTGTGCGGTGCGGCGTGCGGACGACGAGCGGCGGCGGCCTGCGGCCCCGGCCGGGTTCGGACGGTGTGGCGACACGGACGACGGACGCGGGCACGGGTGCCGCACAGTCTGCGGCGGCCCTGATCAGCGGTTCAGCGGTCGAAGGGCCAGGGGTGACGGGAGTCGGCTCCCGCTCAGACGGCGCGACAGAGCATGGCGGCGACGCGGCACAGGTCTACTGCCCGCCGCTTCGTGAGATCCGCCTGTCGCTGCTTCATGCGTCCGATCGTAGGGACGGTTCGGGCACACTGTCACCGTTGTGTCGAATATTGAGACTCGATCGTCCGCTATACGAAACGATCGAGGGTCGAACAAGGTCGCGAGGGTGCCACTGACGCCACCGCCGCCACACCCTTCTGACCCGTGGACAGCACCGTCTCAGCATGCGGCCGTGCGGCAGAAATAAAGTGGAGTGGACGTTCTATCCAGTCCGGGTAGATTGGGACGAATGAAGACCAGGGCACGGCACCACGCGACCACCACCCAGTCCGCCGGAGCCCCGGCGGAGCAGCCCGCGGAGGTCCCCGGCACCCGGGAGCGCATCATCCGCGCCGCGTCCGCGCTGATGCAGCGCCAGGGGTACGACGCCACCGCCATCAAGCAGATCTCCCAGGAGGCGGACGCCACCCTGGGCTCCGTCTACCACTTCTTCCCCGGCGGCAAGCAGGAGCTGGCGGTCGCCGCGGTCCACCGCGGCGACGAGGAGTTCAGCGGGATCCTCCGGGAGATCCTGGACGCCGAACCCGACCCGGCGAAGGCGATCACCGCC
The DNA here is from genome assembly GCF_053981115.1 of Streptomyces sp. NPDC003691. Taxonomy (NCBI): domain Bacteria; kingdom Bacillati; phylum Actinomycetota; class Actinomycetes; order Kitasatosporales; family Streptomycetaceae; genus Streptomyces; species Streptomyces sp. NPDC003691. The sequence goes on from NZ_JBSFNQ010000017.1 coordinate 51,933, forward strand.
CTCACCGACAGCCTCGCCGACGGGCTGCGGGACTCCGACTGGGCCGACGGCTGCCCGGTGACGGCGACCGCGCTGGGGACGGCCGGGCGCCTCCCCGACATCCAGCGCGCCGCGGCCGCCGCCTTCGACCGCTGGCAGGAGCTGGTACGGGAGAAGCTCGCCGCGTCCGGCGTGCCCGAGGGCGAGGCCGCCGACCTGGCCTGCACGATCGTCAGCACCCTGGAGGGCGCCGAACTGGCCGCGCAGGTCGCCCGCGACGACCGGCCGCTGCGGCTGGCGGGCACGCATCTGGCGCGGCTCGTCGCGCTCTCGGTGCGGGTATAGGGATTGTGGCGGGTGCGGGGATTGCGGCGGCCGGCCGGTCGGCCCGCCCGGAGCAGCCCGGGGGCGGGCACGGCGCAGGGGCGGGCACGCGTGGCGGCGCGGCGGCGGGCCCGGCGCGAGGGTAGGAACGGTGCACGGGCGGCGGGCGGCGGGCGGCGGGCGGCGGGCGGCGGGTCAGCCGACCAGGGAGACGCCCTTGCCGGTCCCGGAGAACTTCAGCCCGCCCTCCTCCGCGGTGACCCGGTCCAGGGTCACCGGCTTCGGCAGGCCGTCCAGCTTCAGCTCGTAGTCGAGGACGTCCCGGAGCATCCCTTCGAGCCCCGGCACCGCGAGGCCGGGCAGCGCCTCGGCCTTGAGCCGTAGCGTCCCGCCCTCGCGCAGCTCCACCGAGCTGTAGACGGTGACATCGCGCTTCAGCAGGGACTCGAACCGGCCGGGGTCCTTGCCCGCGTTCTTCAGCAGGTCCAGCAGCGAGCCGGTGACCTTCACCTGGCCCTTGGCCGCCCGCTCCGGGCCCGCGTAACCGACGGTGGCGCCCTGGGGCGCGGCCCTGCTGAGGTCGGAGTACGAGACCCGCCCCGACCCGTCGGCCGTGCCCGCCACGGCCGACGAGAAATCACTGTTGATCTTCACATCGCTGAGTTCGGCCCGGACCTCGGTGATACTCACCGGGCGGCCGTCGGCGGTGGCCGTGACGCCCTTCAGGCTGACGTCGACCCCGTCCAGTTCCTTGCTGAAGACCTGCGTCAGAAAGGGGAAGCCCTTGATGGCGACATCGGGTGTGCCGGCCAGCCCCTGACTGGCCCTCACCCGGTCCGCGACCTCCGACTCGGCCATGTTCACGGCAACCCGGTCGGCGGCGACGAACAGGCCGCCGAAGACGACCGCGGTGATCAGGGATATTCGCAGCGCGCGCACGTCCGGTGCCCCCTTCTCGTACGGACGGCCCCGGGGAGCCGGGGCCTGTCAGTCAACGACGTACGGCCGGGAGCGATGGTTCCGGTGCGGGCGGAGGGGTGGTACGGCTCACCCCCCGCACCCGGCGGGCGGGCCGGGGGTACGGGGGGTGAGGGGGCGCGGGGCCGGTGTCCGGCGGCGGATGGGTTCCGGGCCGGGCGGGCGGCGGTCAGGCCAGGACGCGTCCGATCAGATAGACCGCGGGCGACGCCAGGGTGAGCGGCAGCGCGACCCCCGCCGTGAAGTGCACGAACCGCGACGGATAGTCGTAGCTCGCCACCCGCAGGCCCACCAGCGCGAGCCCGCCGGCCGCCAGGCCCAGCAGCGCGCCCCCGGCGCCCAGGTCCGTCAGCCCGCCGGCCGCGACGCCCGCACCGGCCGCGGCCAGCAGGGCGAGTACGACGGACGCGACGGGCGGCACCGGCAGGGCCCGGGCGACCACGGCCACCGCGACGGCAATCCCGCCGACGACGACCGCGTCGGCGGAGGCGGCCAGATGCCCGGCCGCGAGCACGGCGAACGCGGCGGCCGCGACCGTCGCCATCAGTCCGTACATCCGCTCGTCCGGCGCGGCGTGACTGCGCAGCTGGAGCACGACGGTGATCAGCACCCAGACCCCGAGGGTCCCGAGGATCGCGGCCGGTCCGTGCTCCCGGCCCACGGCCAGCAGGACGGCGTCGGCGGCGAGGCCGCCGGCGAAGGCGAGGGCGATGCCCTGGCGGGCGGGCCACATGCCGTTGAGCCGGAACCAACCCGCGGCGGTGACCGCCTGGAGCAGCACCAGCGGTACGAGCAGTCCGTACGGGCCGAGGGCCGCGCCCCCCGCGAGCAGCAGACCGAGCAGCGCGGTCAGCCCGGCGGGCTGGATCCCGGGCGGGATGATCGGCGAACGGCCCTCGGCACGGGCGCGCTGCGCATCGGTGACGCGGGCGTTCCCGGTGGTCTTGGGCGTGCTGTAGCCGTTGCCGGGGCCGGTCGCCCCGGGTGCCGGTGCCGGGGCCGGTGCGACGGGAGGTCCCGTCACGGGCGTGATGGCCGCGGCGGGCCCGGGGCGTCGGCCCCGGCGGCCCGAGGGAGCAGGGGCCTCCGGCGGCAGGGGGTGGGCACCCGGCGCGGAGGCGGCGGGGGCGCCGTACGACGGTGTGCCCGGGGCGGCCGGGCCGCCGTACGAGGGAGCACCGGGGGCGGCCGGACCACCCGTGGAACCGGCGGGAGCCGGGGCGCCGCCGTACGAAGGCGCACCCGGAGCGGCCGGACCACCCGCAGCGCCCGCGGCAGCCGGGCCGCCATAAGAAGGCGCACCCGTGAACGGCGTGCCCTGGGCAGCCGGGCCGCCGTAGGAAGGGGTGCCCGGCGGGCCGGGGGGCGCGGGGTACGGGGAACGATTCGCCTGCCCCGGCGCGGCGCCCGGGCCGGTGGTGTACGGACCGGTGGCGTACGGGCCCGGGCCGGACGGCACCGGCGGGAGGTACGCCGTCTCGGCCGCCGCGGACGCGGGTGCGGGCGGCGGTCCGGGCGGCGCGCCGGGCCCCCGGCCCGCGGGCCCCGGCGGGACGGGCGGGAGGTACGCGGTCTCGGCAGCGGATGCGGGCGGGACGGGCGGCAGGTACGCCGTCTCCTCGGCCGCCGAAGCGGGGCCGGGGGGCACGGGCGGCAGATACGCCGTCTCCTCGGCGGCGGAGACGGGCGCCGGCGGGTAGCCGTACGAGCCCGGGGTACCGACGGCTCCGGCAGGGCCGTACGGGCCCGGAGCACCGGCGGCTCCCGCGGAACCGGGACCTGTGAAACCGGGCGTACCGGGAGAACCGGGCGCACCGGCGGAGGGAGCGGGCGGCACCGGCGGCAGATAGGCCGTCTCGTCGGCGGCACCGGGTCCGGTACCGGCGGACGCGGGGCCGTAGCCCGGCCCTGCGGCACCCGCATGGCCGGACGGGCCGCCGAAGCCCGCGTCCGCACTACCGGGGAGCGGACCGTAGCCCGGCCCGGTACCGCCGGACGCGGGACCGTAACCCGCACCCGTACCACCGGACGGCGGGCCGAAGCCGCCGACACCGGCCGCGGGGTCCGCCGGGGGGACCGGGGGCATCAGTGCCGTCTCCTCCGCCGGGCCGGGGCCGGGCGGGGGCGGGCCGCCGAGCGGGGGGACGCCCGGCTGGTACTGGGTGTCCCAGGTCTCGCCCTGCCAGGTCTGCGCGGGCTGCTGCTGGTGCTGCGGGGCCTGCGGGTAGCCGTAACCGGGCGGAGCGGGTGTCTGCGGGGCGCCGTAACCCCCCGGGGCCTGCGGATAGCCGTAGCCCGGCGCGGGCGGCTGCTGGGGGTAGCCGTAGCCGTCGCCGCGGTACGCGTCGTACGGCCGGCCCTCCTCCCCTCCGGCGCGGCGCTGTCCGTACGGGTCGTTCGGGTCGTACGGATACTGCTGGTCGCTGCTCATGCTGTCCGGGTTCACCCTCCTGCGAAGGGCGGCAGCACCTCGACCGTGCCGTCCTCCGCAAGCCGTACGGTCTGATGGTCACGCTTCCCGACGGGCTCGCCGTCGACGAGGAACGAGCAGCTCTTGAGCACCCGGGTCAGTTCGCCCGGGTGGCGTTCGCGCACCGCGTCCAGCGCCTCGGCCAGCGTCCTCGCCGCGTACGGCTCCTCCGCGGTCCCGGCCGCCGCCCTGGCCGCGGCCCAGTAGCGGATGGTCCCCGCCGGCATGCGCAGCTCCCCTCGTCGCCGTCTCGTCGTCGTCTCGTCGTCGTATGCGTCCTCCGTGGGCCTCCATCATGGGCCATCGGCGGCGGCCGCACGGTCCGTGAGCCAGACCGCGAGGCGCTCCAGCAGCGCGTCACCGGCGGCGTTCTCGGCATGGCCCATGCCCGGTTCCAGCCACAGCTCGGCCGGGCCGGCCTCGGCGAGCATCCGGGGGTGGTCGACGGGGAAGTACGGATCCCGGTCGCCGTGCACGATCAGCAGCGGAACGGGCGCGATCAGCGGAACCGCCTCCACCGGGGAGAGCGGTACGGGGTCCCAGCGGCGGTCGTGGATCCGGGTGCCGAGCCCGACGCGGCCCACGGCCCGGCCGAGGGGATGGGAGATCATCCACTGCACCCGGCGCATCGGGGGCGTACCCCGGTAGTACCAGCGCGCGGGAGCACTGACGGCGGCCACGGCATCCGTTCGTGCCTCCGCGCGCCCCCCGCGTCCGGCGGAGTGCAGGGCCGCATGGCGGAGCACCACCGAGCCGCCCATCGAGAAGCCGACGGTGGCGATCCGCGAATGCCCCAGGGACCTGGCCCAGGTGATCGCGGCGGCCAGGTCGAGAACCTCCCGGTCGCCCAGGGTGGAACGGCCGCCGGAGCGGCCGTGACCACGGAAGGAGAAGGTCACGACGGCCGCGTGGGCGGCGAAGGCACCGGCCGCGCGGCGGACGCCGGGACGGTCGGCGGAGCCCGTGAAACCGTGCGCCACGACGATCGCGGGCCCGGGTCCCGGGGGGCCGCCGGAGGCGCCCGGCCGGGCGTCACCCTCCGGAACCGGACGGCGACACGGTTGATAAACCGCCTCAATACGGACACCATCGGAGGTCCGGAGCTGCGCGCGCCGGACCCCGGACGTGACCGGATCGACGTCCACACTGTGAAATCGGCCCTCTGGCTCGGAGCGCATGTGGGCTATTGTGCTGGGAATGAGGATCCGGGCGACGCAGCCCCCGGGTCCTTTTGCGTTTCCGGCCTGTTGTTACGAGCAGGTGAACCGGCAGGCCGCCGGAGCCGCACCACCGCGTCCTCGCAGGGACCGAGGAGGAACCGACGTCATGGACGAGCGAACCTCGTACGACCGCAGTACCGGCGGGGCCGACCGCAGTACCGGCGGGGCGAACCTGCCCGGCGTGACGAACCGCCCCGGCGCGGCCGGCCGGCCGGCCGGAGCGCCCGGCGCGGGAGCGGGTGGGGCGCGATGAGCTCGCTGCTGCTGCTGACGAACGCCCTCCAGCCCTCGACGGAGGTACTGCCCGCGCTCGGGCTGCTGCTGCACAACGTCCGGGTGGCCCCGGCCGAGGGCCCGGCGCTGGTGGACACCCCCGGCGCCGATGTGATCCTGATCGACGGGCGCCGCGATCTGCCGCAGGTGCGGTCGCTCTGCCAGCTGCTGCGCTCGACCGGTCCCGGCTGTCCCCTGGTGCTGGTGGTGACGGAGGGCGGGCTGGCCGCGGTCACCGCGGACTGGGGCATCGACGACGTCCTGCTCGACACCGCGGGCCCGGCGGAGGTCGAGGCCCGGCTGCGGCTGGCGCTGGGCCGGGCCCAGGCCGGTGCCGACGACTCCCCCATGGAGATCCGCAACGGCGATCTGTCGGTCGACGAGGCGACGTACAGCGCGAAGCTGAAGGGCCGGGTCCTGGACCTCACCTTCAAGGAGTTCGAGCTGCTGAAGTATCTGGCGCAGCACCCGGGCCGGGTCTTCACCCGCGCCCAGCTGCTCCAGGAGGTCTGGGGCTACGACTACTTCGGCGGTACGCGGACGGTCGACGTCCATGTGCGGCGGCTGCGGGCGAAGCTCGGGCCGGAGCACGAGTCGCTCATCGGCACCGTACGGAACGTGGGCTACCGCTTCGTGGCACCGGAGAAGGTGGAGCGCGAGGCGGCGGCCGCGGCGAAGAAGGAGTCCGCCGGGGAGCGGGCCGGGGGCCGGGCGGACACCCGGGCCAAGCCGCGGGCCGGCGCCACGGCCGGTACCGGAGAGTAACCACCGGGCCGTACCGACCGGGTCCGTCCGGCCTGTGAGATACCCCGGACGACCTGCCCAGAAGGGGGTCACCCCGCGTAGACTGCCGCGCGTGGCCAAGGTGACGCGGGACGACGTTGCGCGACTGGCGGGGACTTCGACCGCCGTCGTCAGTTACGTCATCAACAACGGACCCCGGCCGGTCGCCCCGGCCACCCGCGAGCGCGTCCTCGCCGCCATCAAGGAGCTGGGCTACCGCCCGGACCGGGTCGCCCAGGCGATGGCCTCGCGCCGTACCGATCTCATAGGGATGGTCGTCCCCGACGCCCGCCAGCCCTTCTTCGCGGAGATGGCGCACGCGGTCGAACAGGCCGCCGCCGAGCGCGGGAAGATGGTCCTCGTCGGCAACTCGGACTACCGCCGCGAGCGCGAGGTCCACTATCTGCGGGCGTTCCTCGGCATGCGGGTCTCCGGGCTGATCCTGGTCAGCCAGGGCCTGACGGAGAGCGCGGCCGCCGAGATCGAGGCATGGGAGGCGCGGGTCGTGCTGCTGCACGAGCGCCCCGAGGCCATCGACGACGTCGCGGTCGTCACCGACGACATCGGCGGCGCCCAGCTCGCCACCCGCCATCTGCTGGAACACGGCCACGCGTACGTCGCCTGCCTCGGCGGCCCCGACGACACCCCGCCCGTCGGCGACCCGGTCACCGACCATGTCGAGGGCTGGCGGCGGGCGATGCTGGAGTCCGGGCGCTCGGTGGAGGGCCGGCTCTTCCAGGCGCCGTTCAACCGGTACGACGCGTACCAGGTCGCGCTGAAGCTGCTGTCCGGTCCCGACCGGCCGCCCGCGATCTTCTGCTCGACGGACGACCAGGCCATCGGCGTGCTGCGGGCGGCGCGGGAGCTGCGGATCGACGTACCGGGCGAGCTGGCGGTGGCCGGGTTCGACGACGTCAAGGAAGCGCATCTGACCGACCCGCCGCTGACGACGGTCGCCTCCGACCGCCCGGCGATGGCGCGGGCGGCGGTCGACCTGGTCCTGGACGACAGCCTGCGGGTCCCGGGCTCGCGCCGCGACCGGGTCCGCCAGTTCCCCTCCGGGCTGGTCATCCGCCGCTCCTGCGGCTGCGCGTAGCCCTGGGGGCGGGCGGGAACGGCAGCGAGCCGCGGGGAGACGAGTTCACCGGCGCCGACCGTGCCGGCCTCCAGGACCCGGAATCAGGCTGCGGCGGGCAGCTCGGTGCGCGTACGCCGGATCAGGTCGGCCACCTCGGGCTGCCCCTTCCAGGGGGCGAGGGCACGAGTCACGTCGTGGAGGTAGCTGTGGGCCCCGCCCGGCATGAGCCCCCCAACCGGCCGGGCGGGGCCGTCATGATGCGTCGCCCCTCTCAGGGCGTCCCGTTCCTCGTGGTCCTGATGGCTTCCGCGATCTGCTCCGCCGCGTCCGCCGGGACCATGCCCACGTTGACGTAGGACTTCCCCGAGTGGGTGACCACGGGGCGCAGGCTGCTCCAGAACGTCTCAGGGAGTCCGATCGCAGCCATGGAGGTCCGTATCGCCTCCGTCGCGTCAACGGCCTTTGAGCGGGCATCACGCCATGTCTGCATCTCCATGAGCGCTCAGTGCCCTTCAGGATGACGACGGATGTAGACGTTGCAGTCGGACACCGTGGTCCAGTCGTTCCCGGCACGGGCCCAATCGCGCACGTTGGCCAGCTCGGCGCATCCCGCACACCCCTCGACAGGGTCCGGATCCCGTTCCAGCCGTAAAGGCAGTTCGACCGGGGCCACGCTGTAGCGCGTGGGTTCGCTAGTCATGCCAACTGACGCTAGAGACCTCCCCGACCAGCAACCATGGCAGTTCCGTCCGCGATCGGCAGGAAGTGCCACGAGGCGTCACACGGGCAGCCCCACAGTGTCCGCCAGAGACCGCATCTCCCCCGTCAGGCTCCGTCGACGGGCCACGATCCGCCCGAGGATGTCACGGGCGTACCGCTGGTTCGGCAGCCATTCCGGGGCTGCGTCACGGATGCCCGCCAAGGTGTCGACGGCCTGCCCGTACTGCCGTGTCCTGGCGTACGCGTCGGCCACGTCGAGCAGGTGACGATTGCGGTTGTTCGATGTGGCCCGGAAGCCCGTCGCCGGGATCTTCGCGGCCAGCTTGAGCACCAGATCCGGCCGGTCCAGAACCATGGCGTTCTCGGTCCGCTTCAGGGTCACCGTGACCGGGCCGAACCTCCGCAGGAAATCGTCACCGGGGGTGAACTCCCGCCCCAGGGCTGCTGCGGCGGAGTGAGCGAGCCTCAGCGCGCCCTCAGCCTCTTCCGCGCGGTTGTCCCGTACAGCGGCAGCCGACAGGCGCAGCAGCAGCCACCCCCATGCGCTGAGTTCCTCCGGGGTGGCCCGGGAGAGCCGGGGTTCCGTGTCGTCGGCCCATCGGGCGGCCAACTCCCTTGCCTCCCCGAGCTTGCCTTGCCTCAGCAGCAGCCAGCACATCGTGTTGACCGTCGCCGCCCCTTGCACGTGGTCCGCCGAACCGTCCAGAGCGGCCCTCAAGCACCACTCAGCCGCTTCGAACTGCCGCGTCTGCGTCAGAAGCCAGCCGGTGAGCTGCAACAGGCGCACACGGACGGCACGTCCTCCGGGGTCGAGCTGCGCCACGATGTCGGCGTCCCGCAGCAGTGCGGGCAGGACCGCCCGCAATTCGGCGAACCGGTCGCTGGAGAAGAGGGGTACAGCGGCCCTGAGCGCATACCGCACGCCGTCCAGGGTCGGCGGCTCATCCAGCTCGGCAGCACCCACCAACGGGGCCGTCAGCGCTGCCCGGACCGTTGCCCACTGGTCAAGGGTGGCAGCGCTCGCCCCGTCCTCAGCCGACTCCGCCACCAGGCGCATCGTGGGCACCCCGAGCGAGGCAGCGAGTCTCCGCACTGTCTCCAGTCGCGTGTCCTGCCGCTCGCCCTGTTCCAGCTTGCGGATCAACGACACGGACACACCGGACTCACGGGCGAGTTCCTGTTGGGTCATCCCCCGGCGCTTGCGTACATTCCTGAGCTGTTCACCCAAGTTGGCAGGCATATCGCGAGAGTACGCCCGTGCACACAGAGCCGCAGGGGACCGCCCACCACCAGGGGTGGACGGTCCTGAGGCCTCGGCTCCCGCCCGCCCCCCCGGCCGCATCCGCCCGAGCCCACTGCCGAGTCGCCGCCCGGCACCCCGGCCGTCCGATCCCTAGCCCCGGTCCATGAAGCTCCGGCGCAGTTCCTCCAGGATCCGGACCGCGTCGTCCAGGTCCGCCTTGCGGGAGCGGGCGATCGCCGTTGTCAGGCGGGCGATCGCCTCGTCGCGGCGTTCCAGGCCGTTGCCCTCGATGAGGGCCGCGATCCGGACCGCCTCCGCGCGCGGGGCCTCGGCGGCCTTGCCGCCCTCCTCGTATGCGGCGATTGCCGCCTCCGCCTCGGTGAGGGCCTCCGGGAAGCGCTCCGCCCCGGCCAGGACGCGGGCCCGGCGGTAGTGGGTGCTGCCCCGTTCGTACCAGGCGGTGAGACCGTCGGCGGACGCGGCGGCCACGATGTCGTCGGCGCGGGCCAGATGGGCCAGCGCCGCGTCCAGGCCCTCGTCGCCCCGGGACTCCACGGTCAGACGGGCGAACTCCCGCAGCATCTCGGTCATCAGGGGCGGGTTCGGCGCCTCCGCGTGGGCGGTGAAGGCCCGTTCGTAGGCCGTGGCCGCCGCGTCCCAGCGGTCCGCCAGTGCCAGCGTGACGGCCGTCTCGCCCGCCACCAGGGTCTGGATCGGGCGGTCGTCCTCCCATCCGGCGACGGCGTCCGCCAGCAGCAGGAACTCCTCGGCCGCCGGCCGGAACTCGCCCAGCTCCCGCAGGCCGCGGGCGAGGTTCAGCCGGGCCTGGGCGAGCACCCGCTCGTCGAGCGCGGCACCGTCGGTACCGTCGGCGCCGGTGAGTACGGATTCCAGTACGGCGACGGCCTCGTCCGGACGGCCGGACTCCGTCAGCACCTCGGCCAGCTGGAGCCGGACCGCCGCGGCCTCGTCGTGTTCGGTGTCCCGGTCGTGCCGGGCGGCCGCCTCGGAGAGATGGCGTACCGCGCCGCCGTGGTCACCGAGGTGGGACACGGCATGTCCGAGCAGCGTGTACGCCCCGGCGAAGGCGAACTCGTGGTCGCCGTAGCGGGCGGCGTCGCTGATGGCGCGGTGCACCAGCTCGGCGGCCTCCTCGTAGCGCCCGTCCGCCATCAGGCCCTGGGCGAGCTGGAGCCGCGGCCGGCCCGCGCGCCAGGGGCGGTCGGAGGCGGCCACATCCTCCAGCGCGGCCCGCAGCTCCTTCTCCGCGCGGGCGGTGTCGCCGGTCCTGGCGGCCACATCGGCCAGGAACTGGCGGGCGTTGGCGATCTGGTGGGGCAGCGACAGCCGCTCCGCCTCGGCCCGGAGGGTGCCGGTGTGCTCCTCCAGCTTCGCGACGGCTTCCCCGCCGGGCTCCGGGAGCTGCTGCGCGGCCGCCCGGTACGCGGTGAAGGCCAGGCAGAACAGCACGCCGCCGTAGCAGAGGGTGCGCTCGACGGCCGCGTCGGCGCCGAGGAAACCCTCCGCTTCGGCGGGGTTCCCGCCCGTCAGCGGGACCCGGTCCCGTACGACCGCCGCTTCCTGGACGAGCTGTTCCATTTCCGCGACCCGGTCGGAGCCGTCGTCCGGCCCTTCGGCGCCGGCCGTGTCCCGCGGACCCCAGGTGATCACCCGGGCCCGGGTGCTCAGCGCCTGCCAGTGCAGGCCCAGGTCCTCGTACAGCCCGGCCGCCCGCTCCAGCTCCACGACGGCTTCGGTGTCGGCGCCGTCCCGCAGCAGCCGGTTGGCGCGGTGTTCGGCGAGTTCCGCGTGCAGCAGCTCCACCGGGCCGATGCCGTCGTCGTGCGGGGTGTTCCCGCCCGCGGCCAGCCGCTCGGCGACCAGGGTCCACAGCCCGTCGGCCGCGGGATGGCCGGCGGCGTCCTGTCGGCGGGCCTCGCGCACCAGACCGGCGAAGCCGGCCGGTACGGCGGGCGCCTCCACGGGCACCGGCGGTGCGGCGGCGCGGGCGACGGCGGTCCGCAGGCCGAGCGGCAGCGGCTCGTCGAGCAGGGGGCTCCGGTCGAGCCGGTTGCGCCGCCGGTCGCCGACCGCGGTGGTGCCGTTGCGGGCGTCGAAGGCGGCGGCCAGCCGGTCGGCCTCGGTACGGACCTCGGCAAGGAGCTCCGCCACGGTCCAGTTCCGGCCGGGCGGACCCGCGACGGCGGTGGCGCCGTGCCCGTCGGCGGCGAGCCGGGCGAGCAGCAGCTCGGTGCCGGTGAGGAAGCCCAGCCGGGACAGCGGGGCTCCGGCCGCCTCGAACAGCGGGCGGTTCTCCGCGAGGATCTCCAGTCCGCGGCCCTCGTTCCGGGACAGCGCGCAGAACTCCAGGTGCAGGCCGATCTCCTCCAGCATCCCGGTCTTCCCGCGGATCTGCCGGTAGCCGCTGAGGTGGTGGGAGCGGGCCTCGTCGGCGCGGCCGGTGCGCAGCAGCGGCAGCAGGGCGAGCGCCCGGGTCATCGCGGGCTCCTCGGTGCACTCGGCGCTGCCGTCCAGGACCGGCCGCCAGCTTTCGAGGGCTCCGGTGTCGTCGCCGGTGAGCAGCCGGTGGGCGCCGAGGCGGCGGAGTTCGCACGGTCCGCAGTCGCTGTATTCGGTACGGGGGCGGGTGGCCCAGAGGTCGTACGCGTCGTCCGTACCGGTACCGGTGTGGGCGGCGATCCGGTATCGGGCGGCGGCCACCGGCTGGAGACCGTGCCCGGCGGCGGTGAAGCGTTCCCGCGTCTGTGCGACCCAGGCGTCGACGGTGGCCAGCGGCACTTCGGGGACCTGGAGCAGGGAGAGGGCGACCCAGAAGGACCGGTGGTGGATCTGGGCGGCCTCCCATTCGCTGAACTCGTCGGGGGCGCTCTCCCAGAGCTTGAGCAGCCGGGCGAAGGCGACGGGCGACTTGCGGTGCTCGCCGGTGACGTCGTACGCCGTCATGAGCTCCATCAGGGCGGTGACGAGGACATCGGGCTTCTCGAATGCCCCGGCGGCCTCGACGAGTTCCTCGGCGGTGATGGTGCGCTGGAGTCCATGGGGTCTGCCGTTGTTCTCGCGCAGCGCCTCGACCACGGCCTCGGGGGTGTCCAGCATCTAGATGTCCTTCCGGGGCTCGGAGCCGGGTGCCGCCGTGCCGGGGTGGTGCATGGCGTGGGTGAGGAGGCCGGTGAAGGCCCGGGTGAGCAGGGCGTTTTCGCTTGCCCTCAGGGGCCGGCGGCTGAGCAGCAGGGCCTGGCCGTAGAGGGCTTCGGCGGTGGTGACCGCGAGGCCGCGTTCGGTGATCGTCACGGCCTGCCGTACCAGCGGGTTGAGATGGTTGAGCACGAGCTGGGCGGGCGGGGTCTCCTGGCGGAGCGAGCCGAGGATGTCGGCCCACAGTCCGTCGCTGTCGGCGGCCAGTCCGGACCGGGTCCGCTCATGGCGCGCTTCCCGGTTGTCGATGAGCAGGACGGGCGCGGTGACGGGCTGGAAGTCGCGCAGGACGACATCGCAGTCATGGGCGCCGACGGTCTCCCGGGCGACGGAGAGGAAGGCGGCGGCACGCAGTTCGACGGCCGGGTCCACGCCGTCGAGATGGGCGGTGACGGTGTGCGGGTCGAGGTCGGCGACGGCGGTGCCGGGCCTGATCTCGGGCAGCCGGTGCACCAGGTCGCGGTCGTAGGTGTAGCCGCCGTTGACGACGCCCATGCCGACGGCGGACGCGATGGGCGCGACCTGCCGGAACTCCTCCACGCTGCGGGTGACGAGGACGGTGGCGTGGGTCCTGGTGAAGACCTCCAGGGTGACCTGGCCGTCCGTGGTCTCGAACGGCAGCCACGGCAGCACGATGCGCAGCAGTTCGTCGTCGTAGCGGGCGAGCGCCTTGACCGCGAGATGGTGGACGTCGATGAAACGGTGCAGCAGGGCGGGGTCGCGGGCGGCGAGCCCGGTGAGCCAGTCGCGGATCCGCTCGCCGAGGGCGTCCCGTACGGCGGAGAGGGTGCCGTCCTCGTACAGGGCCTCCCGGGACGCGGTGGGCCGCAGGCTGGTGGTGTCGATGACGCAGCGGACGAAGAACGCCCATTCGGGGAGCAGCTCCGGCGCCTGGTCGGTGAGGAGCATGCCCTTGAGATGGACCCGGTGGCCCGCGTGCCGGCCGGGGACGACGGCCGTGGGCAGGACGTAGGCGACACCGCGCAGTCCGGCGGCGGGGAGGTCCAGCTCGATGGTGTCGAGCGGGGTGAAGTCGAAGAGTTCGCGGCAGTGGGCGGTCAGGGCCTCGCGGCGGGCCAGCGGGGAGGCGTGCGACCGGTCCCAGGGCGGGGTGTCGTCGATCCGGTGGGTTTCGCCGCGCGTATCGGTGACGGTGACCTGGTAGGGCAGCAGGGTGCCGTAGTGCCGGGCCAGCGAGACGACCCGCTCGGGGGTGGTCCACTCGGCGTTGTCGGCGCGGGGCACGAGCCGGACGGTGGTGCCGGGCTCCGGGACGGCGGACGCGGGCAGGGTACGGATGGTGTAGCGGCCGTCGGCGTGGCCGCGCCACTCCACGGCGGGCGCGGCGGGGTCGGCGGCGGAGCGGCTGAGCACGGTGATCTCGTCGGCGACGACGAAGCAGGCGAGCAGCCCGATGCCGAACTGGCCGATGAAGTCGCCGCGGTCGGCTTCGAGTCCGGCGCCGTCGATACCGCCGCCGGACGTGCGCTTGGAGCTGCGTCCGATGGTGGCGAGGAAGCGGTGGACATCGGCCTCGGTGAGCCCGATGCCGGTGTCCGTGACGGTGAGGGTGTCGCCGGTGCGGACGGTGATGGCGGCGGGTGCGCCGGGGGTCGCCCGCTGCCGGGCGGTGATGGCGTCCACGGCGTTCTGGAGGAGTTCGCGGAGGTAGACGCGGGGGCTGGAGTAGAGGTGGTGGGAGAGCAGGTCGACCAGGCCGCGCAGGTCGACCTGGAAGGTGTGGGACGTCTGGGAGTCGGTCACCTGTGCAGTGTCTTTCCGTGAATCGGGGCGTCGTGGGGTGTCTCGCGGCGGCTGCCGGAAGGGGGCCGGGGTGACGGCGCGCGGCAGCGGTTCCGTACCCCGGCGGATTCCGGTACGGGTACGGGCGGGCGCACCAAGCGCACCGGACGCACCAGGCGCACCGGGGACACCGGAGCGTCCGCGGCAGGAGGCGGTGCGGGGGGCGGGTACGGCGCGGTGCGGCGCGGCGCGGGCCCGGTCAGCGTCCGGCTGCCGAGCGCATCCTCTTGTAGGCGCCCACGGGGTCGCTGCCGTCCAGGTAGTACCAGGGGGATTCCGTGACGCGCCCCTCGGTCGCCGCGAAGGCCTCCCGGGCCTCCTCCGGGGACTCGGTCAGCGAGAAGGCCATGGCGAAGGAGTTGAGCACGTCGACACCGGGGCCCTCGGGGTCGAAGTCGGGGTGCCGGTAGGAGTGGTCCGCGGCCTCGTTCAGGGAGGCCGTCACCCCGGGACTCATGATGTACGCGTTGTCCGCGCCGCGTTCGAGGTGGAGCCACTGCTCGATGTGCGCGTCGGCGACCAGTCCGCCGAGCCACGTCCCGGCGGGGGCCTCGAGGGCCGCCGTCCGCGCGAACTCGTGCATGGCCTCGTGGGAGCCGCCCCACTTCTCGCAGACCTGCTGAAGGTGGGACGTGTGCACACCGAAGTGGTGCGGATCGCGCCGGGTCGCCGCCTCGAAGCGGCGGTGGGCCACGGTCTGCCCCACCTGGAGGGCGCGTCCGGTGGTCAGCAGGCCGTGCCAGGGCGCGACCCAGTCCGGTTCGCGCTCCGCCGCCTCGAACAGCCACTCCTCGCCGATGGCCAGCCGGGCATGGAAAGTCTCGAACTGCTTGCGCGACACATCCTTGGCGCGGGCGCTGGTCCGGGCCTCCCAGCCCCAGCTGATCTGGCGGAAACCGCCGACGACCCGGGGCAGTGCCGCGTCGGGCTCGGCCTCGATGACCTCCGGGATCCACCGCTCGACGCCCGCGGTGTCGGAGACGGCCCGGATCAGCCGGGACCGTCCGTCGTTCTCGGCCCGCCCCAGGACCATCTGCCGGACGAGGTCCCAGTCGGCGGCGGCCGCGGCTTCGCGCACCACCGGCAGCTCGGGATCGTCGTAGTCCTTGACCAGCCGGGCGGGCGCTCTGCCCGTCAGTTTCCCCAGCGTCCGGCTCATGGCCCGGAGCACCGCCATGCTTCCCCACCCCTTGTCGTACGTGACCGACGGAGCGGTTGTCGATCACGCCCCCTCGTGGAGGTAGTGACTATCACGGTTGTCCGACAATCACCCACTTCTTTGGCCGGTGATCATCGGTCGGCGGCCCTCCCGCCGGGTGCGGGCGCCGTCCTTATACCGGGCATACGGAACTCTGCCTCCGTTCTCAGCGCGGGCTCAGATCCTTCTCAGACTCGCCGGGGACAGTCGGTGACATGAGCGACCAGTACCGTGACGACGCCCCGCACTCCGTACCCCCGCCGCCTCCGTACGCCCCCTGGCCCGCACCGCCGGAGCCGCAGTCCGAGCCCGGAACGCGGGCGCGGGCCCGGAAGAAGGCCCGGGGGTCCATCGCCCTGATGGTCGCCGTGGCCATCGGGGCCGCGACCGTCGGCGGGGCCGCCTCCGCCGTGGTGGGACAGCTCACCGACGACCGGACCGGCCGGGCCGCGAGCAGCGTCACCGGGACCAATGTCTCCACCGCCCGGTCCGCCGGGAGCGTCGCCGGGGTCGTGGACGCGGTCGCCCCCAGCACCGTGGAGATCCGCGCCCAGGGCGGCAACGGGCAGTCGACCGGATCCGGCGTGATCATCTCCTCCGACGGGGAGGTCGTCACCAATGCCCATGTGCTGGGCGGCGCGAAGACGGCACAGGTCCGGCTGAGCGACGGCAAGACGTACCCCGCCGATGTCGTCGGGACCGCCCCCGACCAGGACCTCGCCCTGGTGAAGCTGCGCGGCGCGAGCGGGCTCAAGGCCGCGGAGCTCGGGGACTCCGGCAGTCTGCGGGTCGGCGACCAGGTCGTCGCCATCGGTTCGCCCGAGGGGCTGACCGGCACTGTGACCAGCGGAATCGTCTCCGCGCTCGACCGGGACGTGACCGTCGCCAAGGAGTCCGAGCAGCCCCGCGGGTCCGACAGCGGCTGGCCCTTCGAGTTCGGCGGCCGCCAGTTCAACGGGGACACCGGCGCGACCACGACCACGTACAAGGCCATCCAGACGGACGCCCCCCTCAACCCCGGCAACTCCGGCGGTGCCCTGATCGATATGCAGGGGCGGATCGTCGGCATCAACTCGGCCATGTACGCGCCGGGCAACGGCAGCGGGTCGGCGGCCGGCAGCGTCGGCCTCGGGTTCGCGATCCCCGTCGACACGGTGAAGAGCACGCTCGCCGAGCTGCGCGCGGGCACGGGCTCGGGTACGGGTGTCTAGCCCGGCGGGGCGGCCCGGAGCGGCCGGGCCGGGCGCCGGGCCGGGGGCTCCCGAGGCTCCCGGTGCTCCCGGGCCCGGCGCGGCGCCCGCCCCGGGCGGTGCCCCGGCCGGCGCGGGCGGCGACGGGCCCGGCGGCGCGGCCGCCCCCGCCCCCTGGCCCCTCCCGGGGCGGCGCGACGCCGAGGCCCTTTTCGGGGGCGGACCGTGCGAGGCTTCTGATATGACCGAGAGCCGCGACCAGAACCCGTACGCCGACCGCGTACTGATCGTCGACGACGAGCCCGCCGTGCGCGACGCGCTGAAGCGGAGCCTGGCCTTCGAGGGGTACGACACCGAGGTCGCCGTGGACGGGCTGGACGCGCTCGCCAAAGCGGAGTCGTACGGACCCGATCTGATCGTCCTCGATATCCAGATGCCCCGGATGGACGGGCTGACCGCGGCCCGCCGGATCCGGGCGGGCGGCTCCACCGTGCCGATCCTGATGCTGACCGCCCGGGACACCGTCGGCGACCGGGTCACCGGCCTGGACGCGGGCGCCGACGACTATCTGGTGAAGCCGTTCGAGCTGGACGAGCTGTTCGCACGGATCCGGGCGCTGCTGCGCCGTAGCGCGTACGCCTCCCCCGTACCGCTCGACTACGCCCTCGACGAGCCCGGCGACGTCCTGGAGTTCGGCGATCTGTCGATGAACCTCAGCACCCGCGAGGTGTACCGCGGCGACCGCCCGGTCGAGCTGACCCGTACCGAGTTCACCCTGCTGGAGCTGCTGCTGACGCACCCCCGGCAGGTCCTCACCCGGGAGCAGATCCTCAAGGCGGTCTGGGGCTTCGACTTCGAGCCCAGCTCCAATTCGCTCGATGTGTACGTGATGTACCTGCGGCGCAAGACGGAGGCGGCCGGGGAGCCGCGGATCGTCCACACCGTACGCGGGGTGGGCTATGTGCTGCGGGGCGCCGGGGGCGACGGGTGACGCACCACCCCGGGACGGCACAGCACCCCGCTCCGCCCCCGATGCCCGCCCGGCCCCCCAGGGGCCCGCGCGGGCCGGCCGGGCTGGTCCACCGCTTCCGCCGGCTTCCGCTGCGCTCCCGGATCGCCCTGCTGGTCGCCACGGCGGTCGCCGCCGCGGTCGCCGCGGTCGCGGTGGTCTCCTGGGCGCTGACCCGGAGCCAGCTGAACGCCGAGATGGACCGGTCGCTGGAGAACACCCGGGCGGCCCAGGAGAACGTCGTGGACGCGCTGAACAAGTGCGCCCGGGTCGGCAGCGACACGGTCATCAAGTCGAAGGTCCCGAAGTCGTTCGCCTACACCCAGATGGTCGCGCCGGACGGCTCGCGCTGTGTCGCGGCCTGGAGCCAGCCGGTGAAGGTGACCGGCCTCGACGTCGATGTCGCCAACAGGCGGATCGAGAGCGCCCTTCACGACAGTGTCACGGACAGCGGGCAGAAGGTCCGGGTGCACACCACCCTGCTGGAGCTGCCGAGCGGCGATATCGCGGTCTCCGTCTCCCGCCCCCTCGACGAGATCGACACCTCCCTCAACCGGCTGGCACTGATGCTCACCGGACTGGCGGGCCTCGGGGTGCTGGGCGCGGGCGCGGCCGGGCTCTGGGTGGCGCGGACCGGGCTCCAGCCCGTGGACCGGCTCACCGACGCGGTGGAACATGTGGCGCGCACCGAGGACCTGGGGGTACGGATCCCCGCCGACGGCGACGACGAGATCGCCCGGCTCTCCCGCTCCTTCAACGCGATGACGGAGGCGCTGGCGTCCTCCCGGGACCGGCAGGCCCGGCTGATCGCCGACGCCGGTCATGAACTCCGTACCCCGCTGACCTCGCTGCGGACCAATATCGACCTGCTGGCCCGGAGCGAGCGCACCGGCCGGGCGATCCCGCCCGCCGACCGGCAGGCGCTGCTGGCCAGTGTGCAGGCCCAGATGACGGAGCTGGCGGCGCTGATCGGCGATCTCCAGGAGCTGTCGCGGCCGGACGGGCCGCAGGACGGCGACCGGCCGCTGAAGGTCGTCGCCCTCCACGAGATCGCGGCCACCGCGCTGGGCCGGGCCCGGCTGCGCGGCCCGGAGCTGGTCTTCGCCGAGGACCTGGCGCCCTGGTACGTACGGGCGGATCCGGCCGCGCTGGAGCGGGCGCTGGTCAATGTCATGGACAACGCGGTGAAGTTCTCGCCGCCCGGCGGCACGGTCGAGGTACGGCTGCGCGACGGCAAGCTGACCGTACGGGACCACGGCCCCGGGATTCCGGCGGACGAACTGCCGCATGTCTTCGACCGGTTCTGGCGCTCCCCGTCGGCCCGGGCGCTGCCGGGCTCCGGGCTCGGCCTGTCGATCGTGGCCAGGACCGTCCGGGCGGCGGGCGGCGATGTGGCGCTCCGCCCGGCGCCGGGCGGCGGCACGATCGCCGCGCTCCGCCTCCCGGGCGCGGCCGCACCGCCACCGGGCACGCCGGGCGCCTCCGGCGAGGGGTGAGGGGGCCGGTCACCCCGCGGGGCCGGAGCGGCACCCGGCCCCGTGCTTGGCCCGTGCCTGATCCGGGCGCCGCGCCCGGACCGGCCGCCCCGCGGCCGCCCCGCGGCCGGTTCGCCCGCCCGGTACGCCGGAGGGGCGGCGGGCCGTCCGGCCCGCCGCCCCCCCCTCGTCACCGCTGCGCCGAAGCGTTACTTCACAACGGTGATCCGGCCGGTCGCCGGGGGCGCCAGCGGCGCCGCCGCGCTGGAGTTCGCGCCCAGGTAGCCGATGAACACATCCAGGTCGGACGCGCCGACGAGCTTGTTGGTGTGCTCCTTCAGCACCGAGAAGCCGTCACCGCCGCCCGCCAGGAACTCGTTCATCGCGACCCGGTAGGTCTTCGCCGGGTCGATCGGCTCGCCGTTCAGCTTCACCGAGTCCGTGACGATCCGGTCCGCGCCGGTCTTCGTCAGGTCGAGGGTGTACGTGAAGCCCTTCGACACCTGGAGGATCTTCGGTGCCACCTGGTTGGAGCCGCTGACCTGCTGGCGGAGCGCCGTCAGCAACTGCGCGCCGGTCAGGTCGACCACGTTCATCATGTTGGTGAACGGCTGGACCGTGAAGGCCTCGCCGTAGGTCACCACCCCGTCGCCCTCGGCGCCGGACGCCTTGTGGACCAGAGGCGCGCGGATACCGCCCGGGTTCATCAGCGCGAGCTGCGCGCCGCCCTTGTCGGCCGGGGAGAGCGCGGCGAGCTGGGCGTCGGCGATCAGATTGCCCAGCGGGCGCTCCTCCGCCGACATCGGGTTGTCGATGTCCGCCGCGATATGGCCGACGGTCCGGTTCGCGATCGGCCCGGCCAGGGTGTTCCACCGGTCGATCAGCGCGGTCATGTCCGGGGCCTTGGGCACGTCACGGGTGACGACGTGGTTGGTGGCCCCGACCGAGGTGCGGACGATGTCCTTGGTGCGCCGGTCGTAGGTGAGGGTGGTCTCGGTGTACAGCCGCCCGGCGGAGGCCGCCGAGGTGACGGTGCGCGGCTTGCCCGCCGGGTCCGGGATGGTGCAGGCGTACGCCTGGTGGGTGTGGCCGGTGACCAGGGCGTCGACCTGCGGGCTGACGTTCTTCGCGATATCGGCGATCGGGCCGGAGATACCGTCGCCGGGGCCCGGGCTGTCGCAGTTGTAGTTGTACGAGTTGGAGGCCGGGAAGCCGCCCTCGTGCAGCAGCGCGACGATCGACTTGACGCCCTTGCGCTCCAGGATCTTCGCGTACTTGTTGATCGACTGGACCTCGTCGTTGAACTTCAGGCCCTTGATGCCCTCGGCGTTGACGATGTCCGGGGTGCCCTCCAGGGTCACACCGATAAAGCCGATCTTCACGCCGTTGCGCTCCCAGATGAAATACGGGTCCAGCAGCGGCCGACCCGACTTCTCGTGGGTGACATTGGCGGTCAGATAGGGGAATTCGGCGCCCTTGAACTTCTTGCCCGGCTCGAAACAGCCCGCGGTGGGGTGGCAGCCGCCGTTCTGGATCCGGCCCAGCTCCTTGGCGCCCTCGTCGAACTCGTGGTTGCCGACGGAGGAGACGTCCAGGTCGAGCTTGTTCAGCGCCTCGATGGACGGCTCGTCGTGGAAGAGCCCCGAGAGCATCGGGGTGGCGCCGATCAGATCGCCCGCGGCGGCGGTGACCGTGTACCGCTTGCCCTTGCGGGCCTCGCGCAGATGGGTGGCCAGGTATTCGGCGCCGCCCGCGTCAATGGTGCTGGTGGTGCCGTCCGGGTTGGTCCGGGTCACCCGGCCGCCGGAGCCCGACGGGGGCTGGAGGTGGCCGTGGAAGTCGTTGAAGGAGAGCAACTGGACGTCGACCGTACGGCCGTGGCCGTGCCCCTTGCCGCCCTTGTCCGCCCGGTCCTGCTCATGGGCGCCCGCCGTACCCGGCAGCGCCGCGAGCAGCGCGCCGACGGTGGTCAGTCCGGCGACGGCACCCAGCAGCCTGCGGTTGCGGCGGCTGCGGTGGGCGCGGGCCGGTCCGTTGAGGGCCCGGGAGCCCTCCGGCTCCTGGCGGCTCGTTCTCTGCGGAGTGGCTGACATCTTTCCCTGGTTTCCCCTCGGTCGGCGCGACTGCGGCGAAGGTTGCCCCGGCAGCCTAGGGTCAACGCGCGTAGCGCGACAGAGGGGTGAGGGTCACAACTCGGCCATCGCGCTCCCGCGATCAACCTCCCCGCCCTTTGTGTGGTCATTTCCACCGATGACCAGTCGGCAGCACCAGCAAGGAGCAGGCATGACGGTGGCGAAGAGGGCGGCGGCGACGGGGGCGGGGACCGCGGCGGCAGGGCCGGAAGGGACGGCCGGACGGCGGGGCGGGGGCCTTGCCGGGGGCCGTGGGAGAACCTTCCGTACGGGCGCGATCGCCCTGGTCGCGGGGGCGGTGACGGCCGGTGTGCTGGCCGCCCCGGCACAGGCCCGGGAGGGGGCGGCCCCGGCCGACCGGGCCCGGCACGCCGCCACTCAGCAGGCGATCGAGGCCATCGTGGCGCAGGGGACGCCCGGGGTGACCGTCGCCGCGACCGACGCCCGCGGCCTGTGGCGGAGCGCGGCGGGCACCGGCGATCTGCGGACCGGCAAGAAGCGGGGGGCGAACGACCTCTTCCGGACCGCGTCCATCACCAAGACCTTCGTCGCCACGGTCCTGCTCCAGATGGAAGCGGAAGGAAAGCTGAGCCTCGACGACACCGTCGACAAATGGCTCCCCGGCCTGGTCCGGGGCAACGGCAACGACGGCCGGAAGATCACCGTACGGCAGCTCCTCAACCACACCAGCGGGATCTTCAACTACACCTCGGACCCCGACTACGCCCGGAAGTACCTCCTCGAAGAGGGCTTTCTGAAGCACCGGTACGACAATGTGCCCCCGGAGTACCACGTCCGGGTCGCCCTGGCGCACCGGCCGGACTTCGAGCCCGGCACCCAGCAGTCGTACTCCAACACCGGCTATGTCCTGGCCGCCCTGATCATCGAGAAGGCGGGCGGGCGGACCTACGAGACGGAGATCAAAAAGCGGATCATCAACCCGCTGAAGCTGCGCTCCACCTCCAACCCCGGCAACACCGTGCACCTGCCGCAGCCGAGCAGCCGCGCCTACTCCACGCTCTCCCTGGACCCGAACGCCACCAGGATCCACGATGTCACCGAGATCCACGGCTCCCAGGGCTGGGGCGACGGCGACCTCACCACCAGCGCCGCCGACCTCAACCGCTTCTTCAGCGCCCTGCTGCGCGGAAAGCTGCTGCCGCCGAAGCAGCTGGCCGCCATGAAGACCACCACGGGCGAGGACTACGGGCTCGGGATCTACAAGACCGCGACGAGCTGCGGAAAGACGCTGTGGGGCCACAGCGGCGGCGCGCCGGGCTCCCTCTCCGACGCCCTGACCACCGAGGACGGCCGCCACCAGCTCGCGTTCAACGTCAACGGGGACTGGAAGGCGACCCAGGAGCAGTTCACCGCGGTCGTCGAGGCGGAGTTCTGCGGCAAGGCGCCGGGGACCGTACCGCCCGCCGCCGCGAAGCAGGCGCCGGCCGGGAAGGTCCCCGGGGCGGCCGCCCGTAGCGCCGTGACGAACAGGGGCTGACCGGTATGCCGAAGACCCCGGGCATATCCACCACGCCCACCGCCCACCGCCGCACCACCCCGCACCGCCCGGCCCGCCCCCGCGGGCAGGGCCGGGACACCGCCCGGCGCCACCGGCTCCGGGCCACCACGGTCGCGCTGGTCAGCGGCGCTCTGGCGGCCACGGCCCTCGCCGGGCCCGCCCATGCCCGGAGCGGCCCGGCGGGCGGCGGCCACCATCCCGCCACCCGGGCGGCGCTGGCGGCCGTGGTGGCGGGCGGTATGCCCGGGGTCACGGCCGCCGCCACCGACCGGGACGGCACCCGGCGCGGCGCGGCGGGCATCGGCGACCGGCGGACCAACGCCCCGCGGGGTGCCGACGACCGGTTCCGGATCGCCTCCATCACCAAGACCTTCGTGGCCACGGTCCTGCTCCAGATGGAAGCGGAAGGAAAGCTGAGCCTCGACGACACCGTCGACAAATGGCTTCCCGGAGTGGTCCGGGGCAACGGCAACGACGGCCGGAAGATCACCGTACGGCAGCTCCTCAACCACACCAGCGGGATCCACGACTTCCTCCACGACCCCGCCTACGCCGCCAAGTACGCCTCCCACGACGGCTTTCTCAAGCACCGCTACGACTACCGCAGCCCCTGGGTGGCGGTCGTCGCCGCGATGCGCCACACGCCCCAGCCGCCGGGCGTCCGGCACTCGTACTCCAACACCAACTATGTGCTGGCGGGCCTGATCCTCCAGAAGGCGGGCGGCCGGACGTACGAGACGGAGGTACGGAAGCGGATCATCGAGCCGCTGGGACTCCGGGCCACCAGCAACCCCGGCAACAGCAGCCGGATGCCGCGGCCGGGCAGCCGGGCGTACTCCACCCTGGGCGTGCCGTCGGGCAAGGTCTACGACGTCACCTTCCAGAACGCCTCCCAGACCTGGGCCGAGGGCGACATGATCTCCAGCGCGGCCGACCTCAACCGCTTCTTCGGCGCCCTGCTGCGCGGAGAGCTGCTGCCGCCGCGGCAGTTGGCCGCCATGAAGACGCTGGTACCGGACCCGGACAATCCGGCGGCCGGGCACGGGCTCGGCATCGCGACCTTCAACACCGTCTGCGGACAGACCCTGTGGGGACACACCGGCGGCTGGGTCGGCTCCCTGTCGGTGGCGGTGACCACCGAGGACGGCAGCCATTCCCTGGCGTACAACACCAATGGGGACTGGCCGTCGGAGGAGCTGGGGTCGGTGGTGAACGCGGAGTACTGCGGAACGGGCCCCGCGACCGGCGGCGCCCACGGCCCGGCGGCGACGGCGGTGCCGGGTCCGGTCACCGGGCCGAGCGGGGGGTGGTGGCGCTGAGGACCGCGGGGGCAGCCGGTGCCGCGGCCGGCGCGGTGGCCGCCCGTACGCCGTAACCGGTCCCGCCCACCGCGGTCCGGCGTCAGCCGGTCCCGGTGGGCGCCCCGGGCTCCGGGCCCGCGCACTCCGCCGGATCCCCGTCCTCCGGCGGGCCGTCCGCCGCCGCGGGGACCACCCGCAGCGTGGACATCAGCTCGTCCGCCAGCCCGGTCACCTTCTCCGTCTGGGCCATATTGCGCCAGGTGAAGGAGGCGAGCACCAGGCTTCTGACCCCCGGTGGCAGCACCGCGTAGGTGAGGGAGCCGGTGTCCTGCCGCCAGAGTCCGAGGAGCTGCCGGGTCCGGACCTGCGAGCGGACCCGGACGGCGGGCCCGGCGGGCAGATCCGGATAGGTGACCTCGGGAACGGCCGCCTTGCCCGGGACCGACCGGTCGAGCAGCAGCGCACGTGCCTCGTCGAGCCCGGGCCGCGGCGGACCGGCCCCCTCCTCGTCCGTGTCCTCGCTCCCGGCCTCGTCCGCATCCTCTTTCGCGTCGGGGCCGCCGTCCGTACCGGCCGCGACGGGGTCGGACCAGATATCGAGACAGGTGTCGATCACAAAGTCGGCGAGCGCCTCGCCGGTGCCGGAGTAGAAGGCCGCCGCCATGACGGGCGCACCGGCGTTGAGCGCGGCGGCCCGGTCGGCCACATCGTCGAAAAGGGCCTTCTCCTCGATCCGCAGCCCGCGCGGACCGTAGAGTTCCACGGTCCGCCGGGCCAGTGCCTCCGCCTCGGTGCGCGCACCCGTGGCCAGCGTCAGATCGACCCATCCGGGGCCGAGTTCGACGCAGCACACGAGGTCTTCGACCGGGGGAGCTTCCTCGTCCTGTGCGGTCACCCCCCGTTCCTACCAGAGGGCACCGCGCGCTGTTCGCGGTTGTGCGATTCAGGGCCGGGACCGGTGGGGTTCCCGGGGAATCCGGGGCCCATGAAGGGCCCGGGCGCGGGTGGTTCACGGCGCTTCGGCGGCTGATGTCAGCGGATATCGGGTGATGTCGTCGGAGTACGGGGACTGTCGCCAGGTATCGGCAGATGTCCCGGAGGCGCGGGCGGGCCGCGGCACCGGACACCGGCGGGGCACCCGGCGGCCACCGGCCGCCCGCCCACCCCGCCACCCCGCCACCCCGCCACCCCGCCACCCCGCCACTCCGCCGCTCCGCCGCTCCGCCGCTCCGCCGCTCCGCCGGAAACCGTCCCGTGCCCGCCCCGCCGTAGGCTTCCCCCATGACGACAGACGCAGTGTTCCCGGAGTCCGGACGGCGGATCGAGAGCCTCGACGCCCTCACCCCCGAGCGGGCCGAAGCCGTCCTCGCCCTGCTCGACGCGGCCGCGGCGGCCGACGGAACACAGGCCGTCTCGGAGCAGGGACGGCTCCAACTGCGCGGCGGCAGGCGGGAGGGCGTACGGCATCTGCTGCTCAGCCACGAGGGCGAGCTGGTCGGGTACGCACAGCTGGAGGACACCGACCCGGTCGAGGCACCCGCCGCCGAACTCGTCGTCCACCCGTCCCACCGGGGGCGCGGCCACGGCCGGGCGCTGGGCAGCGCCCTGCTCGCCGCCTCGGGCAAGCGGCTGCGGGTCTGGGCGCACGGCGGCAAGTCCGCGGCCCGCCATCTGGCACAGGTCCTCGGGCTGACGCTCTTCCGCGAACTGCGGCAGATGCGCCGCCCGCTGGCCTCCCCCGACGCCCCGGGCCGGGTGCCCGCGGAGCTTCCGGAGCCGGTGCTGCCGGCCGGGGTCACCGTCCGTACCTTCGTCCCCGGCGAGGACGACACGGCCTGGCTCGCGGTGAACGCGGCCGCCTTCGCCCACCACCCCGAGCAGGGCTCGCTCACCCAGCGCGACCTGGACGACCGGAAGCGCGAGCCGTGGTTCGACCCGCGGGGCTTCTTCCTCGCCGAGCGCGACGGCGAGCTGATCGGCTTCCACTGGACGAAGGTGCACGCCGCCGAGCAGATCGGTGAGGTGTACGTGGTCGGGGTGCGGCCCGACGCCCAGGGCGGCGGCCTCGGCGGGGTCCTCACCACGATCGGGCTGCGCCATCTGGCCGCCGAGGGGCTGCCGACGGCGATGCTGTACGTCGACGCCGACAACACGGCGGCGGTCCGGGTCTACGAGCGGCTCGGCTTCCGCACCCATGAGGTGGACCTGATGTACCGCACGGAGTCGTAGGTCGTCTCTTTCGGATCTTCCCGGGCTCGCGTGCCTCCCCCGGCTACCGCTGGGGGTGCCCCCAGGCACCGCGACACGCATACGGCCCCGGCGGCCACCCCTGGAGCACGGCGCGCACCGGCCCCGGCGGCCGTACGCCGGGGCGCGCGCCCGGAGCCGTACCCCGGTGTCCGTCGGCACGCACCCGTACACAGCCCGTACCCGCCTGTCCGCGCCCCTCCGCCTTCCTGCCGTGTCCGCAGCGGCAGCGGCCGGAGCCGTACCGTCACCCGAACGCCGCATCGCTCCCGGACGGACCGGGAAACGGCCCCGGCCCTTCCCCGGGGCGGCGGGCGGGCCGGGCCCGGGAAGCCGCCTGCCGCCGCCCCACCGGCGGTGACCTGCGTTCCGTCCGCGATTCCGGGACGTCATGTCCTCGTTACCGGGCATTCAGACGGCCCTGGGACCCTCACTCAATGCAGCCAGCCGTACCCGGCCCCGTACCCGAGCCCGTGCCGGATCGCATTCCGGACCGGATACGGATCATCACACCCCCCTCCGACGCGCCCATCGTCCCCCTGACGCGGAAGAATGGGTTCATGAGTCAGCAGCCTGCCGAGGCATCGGTCCAGCACCCGCAGCCGTCCGTCGGTTCCATAGCCGCCCACCGGCCCCACACCGTGGCGGCCACGGTGTCCGATCTGGAACCCGATCTCGACGCGGATCTCGACGCGTACGAGGAGGAGCACCACGGCAACGGCGCAGAGCTGCCCGCGAACCGTTTCCTGGACCGGGAGCGCAGCTGGCTCGCCTTCAACGAGCGCGTCCTGGAGCTGGCCGAGGACCCGGCGACCCCGCTGCTGGAGCGGGCGAACTTCCTCGCCATCTTCGCCTCCAACCTGGACGAGTTCTTCATGGTCCGGGTCGCCGGGCTGAAGCGGCGCATCGCCACCGGCGTCGCCACCCGCTCCGCCTCCGGCCTCCAGCCGCGCGAGGTGCTGGACCTGATCTGGACCCGCTCGCGCGAGCTGATGGCCCGGCACGCGGCCTGCTTCCAGCAGGACGTGTCCCCGGCGCTGGCCGAGGAGGGCATCCACCTCATCCGCTGGCCCGATCTGACCGAGAAGGAGCAGGCCGGTCTCTTCACCCTGTTCCGGCAGCGGATCTTCCCGGTCCTGACACCGCTGGCGGTGGACCCGGCACACCCCTTCCCCTATATCTCCGGCCTCTCCCTCAATCTGGCCGTCGTGGTGCGCAACCCGGTCAGCGGGCACCGCCACTTCGCCCGGGTCAAGGTCCCGCCGCTGCTCAACCGCTTCCTGGAGGCGTCCCCGCAGCGGTATGTGCCGCTGGAGGACGTGATAGCGGCCCATCTGGAGGAGCTGTTCCCGGGCATGGAGGTGCTGGCGCACCATATGTTCCGGGTCACCCGCAACGAGGACCTCGAAGTCGAGGAGGACGACGCCGAGAACCTGCTCCAGGCCCTGGAGAAGGAGCTGATGCGGCGTCGCTTCGGGCCGCCGGTACGGCTGGAGGTCGAGGAGTCCATCGACCCGTACGTCCTCGACCTGCTGGTCCGCGAACTGAAGATCACCGACGCCGAGGTGTACCCGCTGCCCGGACCGCTCGACCTGACCGGTCTGTTCGGGATCGCCTCGCTGGACCGGCCCGAGCTGAAGTACGCCAAGTTCATCGCGGGCACCCACCGCGATCTGGCCGAGGTCGAATCGGCGTCGGCACCCGACATCTTCATGGCGCTGCGGGAGCGGGACGTCCTGCTGCACCACCCGTACGACAGCTTCTCCACCTCCGTCCAGGCCTTCCTGGAGCAGGCCGCGGCCGACCCGGACGTGCTGGCCATCAAGCAGACGCTGTACCGCACCTCCGGCGACTCGCCGATAGTGGACGCGCTGATCGACGCGGCCGAGTCCGGCAAGCAGGTACTCGTCCTGGTCGAGATCAAAGCCCGGTTCGACGAGCAGGCGAACATCAAGTGGGCGCGGAAGCTGGAGGAGGCGGGCTGCCATGTCGTCTACGGCCTCGTCGGGCTGAAGACCCACTGCAAGCTGTCGCTGGTGGTGCGCCAGGAGGGCGAGATCCTCCGCCGCTACTCGCACGTCGGCACCGGCAACTACCACCCCAAGACCGCCCGGCTCTACGAGGACCTCGGCCTGCTGACCGCCGACCCGCAGGTCGGCGCGGACCTCTCCGACCTCTTCAACCGGCTCTCCGGCTACTCGCGCCGGGAGACCTACCGCAGGCTGCTGGTCGCCCCGAAGTCGCTCCGCGACGGGCTGGTTTCGCGGATCAACAAGGAGGCCGCGCACCACCGGGCCGGCCGGCCCGCCTATGTGCGCATCAAGGTGAACTCGCTGGTCGACGAGGCCATCATCGACGCCTGCTACCGGGCGGCGATGGCGGGCGTACCGGTCGACATCTGGGTCCGCGGCATCTGCGCGGTCCGGCCCGGGGTCCCCGGGCTCTCGGAGAACATCCGGGTCCGCTCCGTACTCGGCCGCTTCCTGGAGCACTCCCGGGTCTTCGCCTTCGGCAACGGCGGCGAGCCCGAAGTGTGGTTCGGCAGCGCCGACATGATGCACCGCAACCTCGACCGCCGGATCGAGGCGCTGGTCCGGGTCACCGACCCGGCGCACCGCGCCGCCCTCACCCGGCTCCTGGAGACGGGCATGTCCGACACCATCTCCTCCTGGCACCTGGGCCCGGACGGCTCCTGGACCCGGCACGCTACGGACGCCGACGGCCAGCCGCTGCGGAATGTGCAGGAGATGCTCATCGACGCGCGGAGGCGCCGGCGTGCACAATCCTGATCCGACAGCGACCGCCCCGCCCCCGCGCCGTCCCCTGCCGGGGGCGGCGCCGGACCCGGCCGCGGAGGCCGGGCTCCTCGCACCGGCGGAACGGCCCGCGCCGTCCCGCGCGGACGCCCTCACCGGCGCGGCGGCCCCGCACCCCGCCCCGGAGACCGCGACCGTGGTCCTGCCCCACCCGGCGACCACCCCGGAATCGGTTCCGGAAACGGTCCCGGCGGGGGACACGGCGGGGGACACGGCCACGGGCGTCGTCCCGGGCGCGGCCCCGACCGGAGCGGGCCCCGGGGACACCGCGGGCGCCTTGGGCACCACAGGCACCGCAGGCACCGCAGGCACCGGGGATACGGCCCCGGCGGACGCCGATGCCGTACTCGCCGGGTATCTGCACGCGCACGCCGCGGACTTCCTGCGCAGTCTGAAGCTGCACGGCGAGAGCGGCGCGGACACGGCCGCCGCCGACCGTGCCGCCCGGGCCCTGCGCCGGGCGGCCCGCCGGATCGGCGGCACACTGCACACCTACCGGCCGCTGCTGGACCCGGTCTGGGCGGACGGACTCCGTACCGAACTGGACTGGCTCTCCACCACCCTGGCGCAGGAGCACGCCTGCACCTCCCGGCTCAGCCTGCTCCTCGAAGCCCTCGCCCGGCTGTCGGGCGCGGTCCCCGCCGCCGTACCGGCCCGGCCCGCCGGGGCCGCGGGCGGCGCGCTGACCGCGGGGGCCGTGCGGGCCGGTGCGCTGCTGGAGCGGCAGCTCACCCTCGCCAGGACCCGGGCCCACTCCGCCGCGCTCGGGGCCCTCGGCTCGGCCCGGTTCCATGCGCTCGCGGATACCGTCGCACTCCTCGCCTCCGAGCTGCCGCCGCGGCCGCCCGCCCGCTCCTCTTTCCTCCCCGCCCCCGCGCCCGCCCCGGCCCTCGCCGACGAGGTCCTGATGCCCGTCGCCGCGGGCGCCGAACGGCGCCTGCTGGAGGCGGCCGCGGCCCTCCCGCTGGGCCGCGCCGGCCATCCGTACAACGCCGATGCCCTGGTCCACGGGCTCGGCCCGGCCGCCGGCGAGGAGGCCCAGGACGCCCCCTGGCACCGGGTCCGCAGACTGCTGCGGCTGCACCGCTACGCCCTGGAGGTGCTGGAGCCGCTGCGGCCCGGCGCCACCCCGCCCGCCCTCACCCGTGCGGGCCTGCTGCTCGACCGGCACCGGGACGCCGCCGAGGCCGCCGAGGCCGCGGCCGCCGCCGCCCGCACCCCCCGGATCGCCCCGGCCACCGCCTATGCCCTGGGCATCCTCCACGCCGACCAGCGCCATGAGGTCGAGGCCGCGCGCTTCGCCTTCCAGGAGGTCTGGCCCGGCTCCCTCGCGGTCCGGACCCGTACACCGTGAACACCGGGCACCCCGGGCATGCCGGGAGCAGCGGGAACACCGGGCCTGCCGAGAGCACCGGGCCTGCCGGGCACAGCGGGCCGCCCGCGGCCGCCGATTCCACCCCCGTACTGGCCGCGGGCTGCGTCCTGTGGCGCCCGGCCCCCGGCAGCAACAGCAACGGCGACGGCGACGGGCTGGAGATCTGTCTCGTACACCGCCCGAAGTACGACGACTGGTCGCATCCGAAGGGCAAGCTGAAACGCGCCGAAGAGGCGTACGCGGGCGCGGTCCGGGAGACCCGGGAGGAGACCGGGATGGAGTGCGCGCCGGGGGCGCCCCTGCCGACGGTCCGCTATCTCGTCGACGGGCGCCCCAAGGAGGTCCGCTACTGGGCCGCCGAGGCCACCGGGGGCGCCTTCGTCCCCAACGACGAGGTGGACGAGGTGGTCTGGCTGCCGCCCGCCGCCGCGATGGCCCGGCTCAGCCAGGAGAGGGACCGGGAACTGGTCACGGCGCTGCTGGCCGTCCTGCGCGGCTGACGCGGCCCGCCACCGCGGAAACACCGCACGGCAGGCGCCCGCGGCGGCCCGCGACACGCCCCGGCGGCAGGGGCGAGAACACGCCCGGGTGGCCCGAACGCATGCCACTCGTACGGGTAACGCCTCCCACGGCGCCGCCGTTCGCGCGCTAGGTTGCGCACGGTGAGGCGACCGGCGGTCACCGTCCGTCGCCACCGCCCGACCCCGTACGCCGTCCTCCCAGGGAGCCCGCCGCGCCCGCCGCCCCGCCGACCACCGCCCCGCGCCCGGACCGCGCCGCGCCGAAGGCCCCGCCCCCGGCCGGGCGCCCGCCCCGGGCCGCTGCCACCCAGCCGCCCGGCACGGTTCACCTGCCGTTCACCCACCCCCTCGGGTCACTTCACCTGTTCTGCCTAATTTCGGCAGTACGTGGTGACCGGCACCCGGCCGGCTCCCCCCACCCCCGACCCACGCCGTCCGGCGTCCCGGCATCCGCCGGCTGCCCGGCGGCTTCTGGAAGGAACACCCGAAAGTGAAGCTTCAGCGCAAGAACGGGCTTCGCGCCACCGCATTCGGCGCCCTCGCAGTCACCGGGGCCCTGGTCCTCACGGCGTGTGGTTCGGACGACAACACGGGCGGCAGCGGCAACGCGAGCAAGACCGGCGCCACGTCGAACATCTCGTGCGAAGGCGCCAAGGGGAAGCTCCTGGCATCGGGTTCCAGCGCGCAGAAGAACGCCATGGACCTGTGGGTCAAGAACTACATGGCCGCCTGCTCGGGCGTGGAGATCAACTACAAGTCGTCCTCCTCGGGCGAGGGCATCGTCGCCTTCAACCAGGGCACGGTCGGCTTCGCGGGCTCCGACTCCGCGCTGAAGCCCGAAGAGGTCGCCGAGTCGAAGAAGATCTGCAAGAGCGGCCAGGGCATCAACCTGCCGATGGTCGGCGGCCCGATCGCGATCGGCTACAACCTCCCCGGGGTCGACGATCTGACGCTGGACGCCGCGACCATCGCCAAGATCTTCAACGACAAGATCACCAAGTGGAACGACCCGGCGATCGTCAAGCTGAACGAGGGCAAGTCCCTGCCGGACAAGGACATCCAGGCCTTCCACCGCTCCGAGGACTCCGGCACCACCCAGAACCTCGGCAAGTACCTGGGCGCCACCGCCAAGGCCGACTGGCCCTACGAGGCCGAGAAGAAGTGGCCCGCCCCCGGCGGCCAGGCCGCCTCCGGCTCCTCCGGTGTCGCCGCCCAGGTCAAGCAGGTCGACGGCGCGATCGGCTACTTCGAGCTGTCGTACGCCACCTCCCAGTCCATCCCCACCGTCTCCATCGCCACCGGTGCCGCCGCCCCGGTGAAGGCCACCTCGGAGAACGCCTCCAAGGCCATCGCCGCCGCCAAGGTCAAGGGCACCGGCAAGGACCTGGCGCTGGAGCTGGACTACGCCACCAAGGCCGAGGGCGCCTACCCGGTCGTCCTGGTGACCTACGAGGTCGTCTGCGACAGCGGCAACAAGAGCGACACCCTCAGCACGGTCAAGTCCTTCCTGACCTACACGGCGAGCGAGGAGGGCCAGAAGGTCCTCTCGGACGCCGGCTACGCCCCGATCCCGGCCGAGATCAACGCCAAGGTCCGCGAGACGGTCGCCGGCCTGAACTGACGCCGGCGACGCCACGGCGGCCCGCACCGGGCGGACCCCGGCGGACGGTTCCCGTCCGCCCCGCCCGGTCGGCGCCGCCCCGCCGGGCCCGCCCGGTGGGCCCGTGACCCCGCGCCCCGCGGCCCCGCCCCCGGTCCGGCCCGGAACCCCTGTTTCGTCCCGTATCCGTCCGCCCATCCGGTGCACCGCCGCCAGGGGAGCCACCTCTCCCCCACACAGACCGGAAAGACCATGGTTTCCACGACACCCATAGAACCGATGGACTCCCCGCCCCCCGGCGCCGCCGGGGCGGTCACCGGCGCCCTCGCCGGCCGGAGCGCCGCCACCGGCCGCGCGGGCGACAAGGTGTTCCTCGCCCTGTCCCGCGGCTCCGGCATCCTCCTGCTGGTGCTGATGGCGTCGATCGCCGTCTTCCTCACCTACCGCGCGGCGATCGCGCTGGCGGAGAACGAGGGGAACTTCCTCACCACCTTCGACTGGAACCCGGCGGGCAACCCGCCGGTCTTCGGCATCGCGGTGCTGCTCTTCGGCACGGTCGTCAGCTCGGTCATCGCGATGGCCATCGCCGTCCCGGTCGCCGTCGGCATCGCGCTCTTCATCTCGCACTACGCGCCGCGGAAGCTGGCCGGGCCGATCGCGTACATCGTCGATCTGCTGGCCGCCGTGCCGTCGATCATCTACGGCATCTGGGGCGCGCTCTTCCTGGTCCCGTATCTGGAGGGCCTCAACCTCTGGCTGGACCAGTTCTTCGCCTGGACGTACGTCTTCGAGAAGACCGAGGTCGGCGTCGCCCGCTCGCTGTTCACCGTGGGCATCCTGCTGGCGATCATGATCCTGCCGATCGTGACCAGCGTCAGCCGGGAGGTCTTCCTCCAGGTCCCCAAGGCCCACGAGGAGGCCGCGCTCGCCCTGGGCGCCACCCGCTGGGAGGTGATCCGGATGTCGGTGCTGCCGTTCGGCCGCTCCGGAGTGATCTCGGCGTCGATGCTGGGCCTGGGCCGGGCGCTGGGCGAGACGATGGCCGTGGCGACCGTACTGTCGCCGAGCTTCCTGATCTCGGGCCATCTGCTCAACCCGGGCGGCGGCACCTTCGCGCAGAACATCGCGGCCAAGTTCGACGAGGCCAACGAGCTGGGCCGGGACGCGCTGATCGCCTCCGGTCTGGTGCTGTTCGTCCTCACCCTGCTGGTGAACGGCGGCGCCCGCATGATCATCGCCCGCCGCAAGGAGTACTCGGGGGCCAACGCATGAGCCAGACAGCGACCAAGGACAGCACCCCCGCGCCCGCCCCGGCGGTCACCG
Organism: Streptomyces sp. NPDC003691; assembly: GCF_053981115.1. NCBI lineage: Bacteria > Bacillati > Actinomycetota > Actinomycetes > Kitasatosporales > Streptomycetaceae > Streptomyces > Streptomyces sp. NPDC003691. The sequence goes on from NZ_JBSFNQ010000017.1 coordinate 85,726, forward strand.
CGAGCCGGCTCACCGGCCGTTCCCTGCCCCGCTGGGCACCCGCCGGGTTCGCCGCCGCGGGCATCGCCCTGGGCTGCGGCCTGGGCGCCGCGGCCGGCTTGCACAGCAGGATCCAGTGGGCCCTGCTGTCGGCCGTCTTCTTCATGGCGATCTCGTACGCCGTCACCTCGGCCGTCGAGAACCGCCGCCAGGCCCGCGACAAGCTGGCCACCAGCATCGTGTGGGTCTGCTTCGTCCTCGCCGTGATCCCGCTGTTCTCCCTGATCTGGGTGACCGTCAGCCGGGGCGTCAAGGTCCTCGACGGCTACTTCCTGACCCACTCGATGGCCGGGGTCCCCGGCTTCGAGCCGGGCGGCGGTGTCTACCACGCCATCGTCGGCACCCTCCAGCAGGTCGGCCTCGCCGCCCTGATCTCGGTACCGGTCGGCCTGCTGACCGCGATCTACCTGGTCGAGTACGGCCGGGGCGCGCTCGCCAAGGCGGTGACGTTCTTCGTCGACGTCATGACCGGCATCCCGTCGATCGTGGCCGGCCTCTTCCTGCTCTCCATCATGCTGATGTTCGAGCTGAAGCCGTCCGGGCTGATGGGCGCGCTGGCACTGGCGATCCTGATGCTCCCGGTCGTGGTCCGCTCCACGGAGGAGATGCTCAAGCTCGTACCGAACGAGCTGCGCGAGGCGGCCCTGGCGCTGGGCGTGCCGAAGTGGCGCACGATCCTGAAGGTCGTCGTCCCGACCGCGCTCGGCGGTATCACCACCGGTGTGATGCTCGCCGTCGCCCGGATCGCCGGCGAGACCGCGCCGATCATGCTGCTGGTCTTCGGCAGCCAGCTCATCAACACCAATCCGTTCGAAGGCGCCCAGTCCTCGCTCCCCTTCTACATCTGGGAGCAGTACCGGGTCGGCAGCGAGGCGTCGTACGACCGCGCCTGGGCCGCCGCCCTGGTCCTGATCGCCTTCGTCATGCTCCTCAACCTGGTGGCCCGCGGCATCGCCCGCTGGAAGGCCCCGAAGACCGGCCGCTGACCGCGGCGACTGGGAAGTGATCTGAACTCATGGCCAAGCGAATCGACGTCAGCGGACTGACCGCCTACTACGGGACCCACAAGGCGATCGAGGACATCTCGATGACCGTGGAACCCCGCTCGGTGACGGCCTTCATCGGCCCCTCCGGCTGCGGCAAGTCCACCTTCCTCCGCACCCTCAACCGGATGCACGAGGTCACCCCGGGCGGCCGGGTCGAGGGCAAGGTGATGCTGGACGACGAGAACCTGTACGGGTCCACCGTCGACCCCGTCGCCGTCCGCCGTACGGTCGGGATGGTCTTCCAGCGTCCCAACCCCTTCCCCACCATGTCGATCTTCGACAATGTGGCGGCGGGCCTGCGGCTCAACGGCTCGTACAAGAAGAACGAACTGAGCGACGTGGTCGAGAAGTCGCTGCGCGGCGCCAACCTCTGGAACGAGGTCAAGGACCGGCTGAACAAGCCCGGCTCGGGCCTCTCCGGCGGTCAGCAGCAGCGGCTGTGCATCGCCCGGGCGATCGCCGTGGCACCGGACGTCCTGCTGATGGACGAGCCCTGCTCGGCGCTCGACCCGATCTCCACCCTGGCCATCGAGGATCTGATCGGTGAGCTGAAGGAGCGTTTCACCATTGTGATCGTCACCCACAACATGCAGCAGGCGGCCCGGGTCTCGGACCGTACCGCCTTCTTCAACCTGGCGGCCGTGGGCCAGCCCGGGAAGCTCGTGGAGATCGACGACACCGAGCGGATCTTCTCCAATCCGTCCGTCCAGGCGACCGAGGACTACATCTCCGGCCGCTTCGGCTGAGCCGCCCCCTCACCGCCGTACGGCGCGGCGCGCTTCCGCGCGCCGCGCCGTGACCGAGCCGTCCTGCGGTGCTGCCTGGCGGTGCCACCGCACGACGAAGGGCCCGCCCCTCCACTTCCCGGGGGCGGGCCCGCACGTTTTCCCGTGGGGGCGGGGGGACGTCGCTCCGGGCGGGCCCGGTACGTCCCGGCCCCGTACAGCAGTCCCGGTCCACTGCCGGACGGGCGCCGCGCAGGCCCGTACAGAGCCCCGCCGCAGCGGGCCGGGGCGCGGCCAGGTCCGGGGCTCCGTCAGCGGCTGCTGCCGCTTCTCCCGGCCCCGGGCACGGTCCGGAGGTCCGGGGCGGTGCGGGTCCCGGGCCCCCGGCCGGTCAGCCGAAGGCCAGCCAGATGACGCCGTAGCCCGCCGCGGCGACCGCCGCGGCCGCGGGCATGGTGATGAACCAGCCGAGGACGATGTTCTTTGCGACGCCCCAGCGGACCGCGTTGACCCGCTTCGTCGCCCCCACCCCCATGATCGCCGAGGTGATGACATGGGTGGTGGAGATCGGCGCGTGGAAGAGGAACGCGGAGCCGAACATGATCGAGGCGCCGGTGGTCTCGGCCGCGAAGCCCTGCGGCGGGTCCAGTTCGATGATCTTGCGCCCGAGGGTCCGCATGATGCGCCAGCCGCCCGCGTACGTCCCGAGCGAGAGCATCACGGCACAGGCGATCCGGACCCAGACCGGAATCTCGTCGCCGGACTGCTGCACATCCGCGATTACCAGGGCCATCACCACGATGCCCATCGTCTTCTGGGCGTCCTGGAGGCCGTGGCCCAGCGCCATCGCCGCCGCGGAGACGGTCTGAGCGATCCGGAAGCCGCGGCGCGCCTTGTTGGGGTTGGCCCGGCGGAAGATCCACATGATGGCGACCATCACCAGATAGCCCGCGATCAGCCCGACGAACGGGGAGACGAACATCGGGATGATGATCTTCTCCAGGACCCCGGACCAGATGACCTCGGTACCGCCCGCCAGCGCCGCGCCGACCATGCCGCCGAAGAGGGCGTGCGAGGAGGACGAGGGCAGGCCGAAGTACCAGGTGACCAGGTTCCAGACGATGGCGCCGAGCAGGGCGGCGAAGAGGATGCCCATGCCCTTGCCGCCGGCCGGCGGGGTCTCGATGATGCCCTCGCTGACCGTCTTGGCGACGCTCTGGCCGAGGAAGGCGCCCGCGAGGTTCATCAGGGCGGCCATCACCAGCGCGACCCGCGGGGTGAGGGCCCGGGTGGAGACGGAGGTCGCGATGGCGTTCGCGGAGTCGTGGAAACCGTTGGTGTAGGTGAATCCGAGCGCGACACCGATGGTCACGATCAGCGCGAAGGTGTCCACGAAGGTTCAGGACTCCTTGACCGCGATGGTCTCCACGGTGTTGGCGACGTGTTCGAAGGCGTCCGCCGCCTCCTCCAGGACATCGACGATCTGCTTGAGCTTGAGCACCTCGATGGCGTCGTACTTGCCGTTGAAGAGGGTGGCCAGCAGCTTCCGGTGGATCTGGTCGGCCTGGTTCTCCAGCCGGTTGACCTCGATCCAGTACTCGGTGAGGTTCTCCAGGGTCCGCAGATGCGGCATCGCCTCGGCGGTCAGCTCCGCCGCCCTGGCCAGCACCTCGATCTGCTGCTCGACGCCCTTGGGCAGCTCTTCGACCTGATAGAGGACGACGAGGTCGACGGCCTCCTCCATGAAGTCCATGATGTCGTCGAGGGAGGAGGCCAGGGCATAGATGTCCTGCCGGTCGAACGGTGTGATGAACGAGGAGTTGAGCTGGTGGAAGATGGCATGGGTGGCGTCGTCACCCGCGTGCTCCGCGGCCCGCATCCGCTCCGCGATCTCGCTCCGCGAAGAAGCGTCGGCCCCGAGCAGTTCCATCAGGAGCTTGGAGCCCGTGACGATGTTGTCCGCGGAGGCCGCGAACATGTCGTAGAAGCTCGTCTCCCTGGGGGTCAGACGAAATCGCACGTGGGGTCCCTGGGGTGCTTTGGATTCGGACAGGCTGATGCTAGGCGCATTCATCCGGCCACGGCCAACCGGTGTTCCTCAGTGTCGCCGATGGGTGCCCCGATCAGCATGGGCCCGTTGCCGGAAGGTTTTGCGACCATGGCGGCGGCATCCGTCCGGGGCTTGCCCGGCGTCCTTTCCGGTGGGGCCGGGCGACTTCCGCCCGCGATCGGGCCCCAGCCGGTATCATATACCCATGAGGGGTATACGAACCCCGATCTGAACGACGTATCAGTACACAGCAGTACACGCGGCTTCACTCCGCGTATCCACGACAACGGGAGGACCCGATGACGACCACCGAGGCGGCCGGCCCCCCGGTCACCGCGCCCTCCGACGCCACGGCCCCGGTCACCGACCACGACCACGGCATCCACGGCTACCACAAGCAGAAGGACGAGCACCTCAAGCGCCTGCGCCGGATCGAGGGCCAGATCCGCGGCCTGCAGCGGATGGTCGACGAGGACGTCTACTGCATCGACATACTCACGCAGGTCTCCGCGTCGACGAAGGCGCTCCAGTCCTTCGCGCTCCAGCTGCTGGAGGAGCACCTGCGGCACTGCGTCGCCGACGCGGCCGTCAAGGGCGGAGCCGAGGTCGACGCCAAGGTGGAGGAAGCGACGAAGGCGATCGCCCGGATGATGCGCACCTGATCCGGGGCTACCGGGGCGGGAACGAACCGATGGGCAGGAGCGTGTGGCGTTCCTGCCCATCGGTGTGTCTCGCGCCGTTACTCCCGCGGCGCGCCGAGCGCGCCGCCGTGCCGGCCGGCTCCGCGGGTGCTGAGCCGTCCCGGACACTGCCGGTGTGTTCCGTGTACCGATCCGTGCCGACCGGGTCCCCGGCCGCGCAGCCCCATTACTGCCCGGCCGGCCGGTCCGCCGTCAGTCCTGCCGCGCGAGCGCCGAGCGCTCCGCCGCGACCTTCAGCACCTCGTCGATACGGGCCGGGCTCAGCCGCTCCCCGTCCGCGGCGGACGCCGCGATGATCAACTCGCCACACAGTTCGATCTCGGCGAGGGCCACGTGGTCCTGGACCAACGTCGTACTGGGCGGAGCCACGTGCGTTCACCTCTTCCTCCGGTGTCGACTTCCTAGCGTAGGGAGTGCTCCACGGACCGCGCATGGCACGTCCGGACCATTTAGCTCCTGATCCTTCCGGAGTAAATGCTGCCCGGATCGGGCAGCCGCACCGTCACCGGCGTCCCGAAACCGAAGAGCACCGTAGTAGAGGTGACGGCGACGCTCGCGGTTCCATTGCTGAAGCTGAAACGGTGCCGCACCTTGCGCAGCCTGCCCGCCTCGTCCACATAGGCGTCGAACGGCACGGTCGTCGTGGTGAACCCTTTCGCCGCCGCCGCCAGCGCCCCGCGGGCGTGCGGTCGCGCGCGCCGGGCGGCGTAGGCGATATCGGCGGTCCCCCGGAAGTGGCGGACCGTCGTGCCCGCGAAGCGCTCCCGCCCGACCAGCTCCGCCTTCCGCACCCCGCGCAGCAGTTCGGCGGCGGCCAGCGGGTCCGTCGCCCCGCCGGTGACCAGATTGCCGTCCGCCAGCGTGGTCGTGTCGATCCGGACCCACTTGTCGGCGGGCACGCCCGCGCCGCGGTTCTTCATATAGAGCGCGCCCGGGGTGAGCAGCTCGGTGACCGGACGGTGCTCTTCCGCTCCGGCCGGGTCCCGTGGCAGCACCACCGTCAGCCGTGCCATGCGGTGCCGGAAGTCGTAGCCGCCCTCGCCCTGGATGGTGACCCGGGTGCCACCGGTCGCCGTCTCCATCGAGGTCCGCGCCAGGGCACTGCCCGTGCCGAGCAGCCCGTCCGCGGCGGCGGCGAGCACCGGATGCCCGGCCCCGGGCCGTTCGTCGGCCACGGCCCGTACCTGGGGACCGGCTCCGCCGCCGGAACAGCCGGTGACCGCGACCGCCCCGAAGACGACGGAGACGACGGCGGCCGCCCCGCTCCTGTGTCCGTGCCGCTGCACCACCATGCGCTGCCCACCCCCAACACCGGACCCGCCGTCCGGTCACGAGAGACCTCCACCCGCCCCGTTCAACGACCGCCGGGGCCCGCCGACACGGCCCGCGCGGGCGGGCGGGGGCGCCCCGGGAGCACATGTACTCCCCCTCCACAAGCCGGGTGCAAGCCCCCGGGCGCCGGAGCACGGCCCGGGACGGCCGGGGCCCGCCCGTCAGCGCGTGCGCCGCCCGAGCCGGGCGCGTACCGCCGGACCACACCACCCCGAGCGAGCCCCGGCCCGCCCCGGCCCTCCACGTCACCGCCGGACCGCACGGCACCAGCACCGCCGGACCACACCATCCCGCCACGCCGGACCGCGCTCCCGGGCCCGGGCCCGGCCGGGTCCCGGCCGTATCCCGCGGGCACCCGCCCCAGTACGGTGGGAACGTGCCCCCGCATGCCCCCACGGACGACGGTCCCGCGCCCGCCCCGGCGCACCACCCCCACACCACGGTCACCGCCGAACGCGGCTCCTTCGCCCTGGCCCGCTGCAGCTGCGGCTGGTCGGGACCGGCGCGGCGGTCGCGCGACCGCGCCCGTACGGACGCCGCCTCCCACGCGGCGGCGGCCGGTCCGGGAGCCGGGGCCGGAATCGGGGCCGACGGCAGTTGAGAGGACCGGGCGCCGGGTACGTATTCCCGTACCGCGTCCGCATCCCGTACACGTCCGCGCACCCGGCTCCACGGCGGCGGCCACGGCCGGAGCAGGACCGGCGCCGGAAGCGACAGCAGCACCCACACCGGCACCGGCATCAGGACCGGCATCAGCACCGACCACGGCCGGGAGGCCCCCTTTGGAACGGCGCGCGCTCCTCGGCTCACTGGCCGCCGCCCTGACGACGGCCGCGGCGACCGCCTGCTCCCCCGGGCGCGGCGCGGGAGCCGGCCCCTCCGTACCGGCACAGCGGTCCCCGGGCCCGTCCACGGCACCCGCCGGGTCCCCCACGGCCCCGGCACACGGCGGCCGGCCCACTCCCGCCGGTGCCTGGCGGTCCCTCGGCGGCGGACTCGACGGCAAACTGGTCCTCCCCGGCGACGCCGACTACGCCACCGCCCGGCAGCTCTACAACACCCGCTTCGACGGGCTGCGTCCGGCGGCCGTCGCCTATGCGGAGGGGCCGGAGGACATCCGGGAGTGCCTGCGGTTCGCCCGCGCCCACCGGATACCCGTCGCCGTCCGCAACGGCGGCCACTCCTACGGCGGCTGGTCCTCCGGCGACGGCCGTCTGATCATCGACGTCTCGCCGCTGGACTCCGTCGTCCCGGACGGCCGGGACGCCGCCGAGGTCGGCGCGGGCGCCCGGATCATCGGTCTCTACCGCGGACTCGACCGGGTGGGCCGGACCGTCCCGGCCGGTTCCTGCGCCTCCGTCGGCGTCACCGGGCTCACCCTCGGCGGCGGCCATGGCGTCACCTCCCGGGCATACGGACTGACCTGCGACAACCTCCTCGGCGCAACAATCGTCACCGCCGACGGCCGGGTGCGGGAGGTGAGCGCCGCACGGGAGCCCGGGCTGTTCTGGGCACTGCGGGGCGCGGGCGGCGGCAACTTCGGCGTCGTCACGGCGCTCCGGTTCCGTACGCATCCCGCGCCCGAGGTGATCGTCGGCTATCTGACCTGGCCGTGGTCGCGGGCCGCGGCCGTGCTGACGGCCTGGCAGCGGTGGGCGCCCGCCCTGCCGGACGAGATCTGGTCCGGCTGCCGGCTGGTCGGCGGCCCCGGCGGCGAGCCGTCCCTCTCGGTCGCGGCGCTCTCACTGGGCACGGAAGGCGACCTGCGCAACGCCGTCGACCGGCTCGCCGACCTCGCGGGCTCCTCCGCGGCCTCCGTCTCGCTGCGCCCGCGCGCCCATCTGGACGCCATGCTCGGCTACGCGGGCTGCGGCGGCCTGGGCGAGGAGCAGTGCGCGCTGCCGGGCGCCCTGCCGGGGCGCAGCCGGGCGGGGGTGCTGCCGCGGGAGACCTACGCGTCGGCGTCCGGTTTCTTCGACCGGGAGCTGCCCGCGGCGGGGGTACGGGCCCTGCTCGACGCGGCCGAGGGCTTCACCCGGCGGCCCGCGGGCCGCGCGGAGGGGGCGATCCTGCTCACCGCGCTCGGGGGCGCGGTCAACCGGGTCGCCCCGCTGGCGACGGCGTTCGTCCACCGCCGCTCCCGGATGCTGGCCCAGTACACGGCGGCCTGGGCACCGGGGACCGCGGGCCGGTCCGAACGCGCCTGGCTGCGCGGGACGCACGCGGCGATGCGGCCGTGGGCGTCGGGGGCCGCCTACCAGAACTACGCCGACCCGGAGCTGCGGGACTGGCGCCGCGCCTACTACGGCCCGGCGGCCCCCCGCCTGAGCCGCCTGAAGTCGCAGTACGACCCGGACCGGCTCTTCGCCTTCCCTCAGGCGCTCTGAGGGGGCGCCGGGGCTCGCGGCCCGGGAGCCGCCGGGCGCGGGGCCGGTCCGGTCCGGTCCCCCCAACGGGGGCCGCCGGATGGCCGAACCGGGCCGGGGCGGGTGAGCTGGGGGAGGACGGGTGTACGGGGCCGATGCCCCCGGCGCCGTACTCCCGCACCGCTCGCCGGCGCACTCGCGGCCGACGCACCCCGGAACGTTCGGAACCACCCGGAGGCAGAAACCTCCGGGACACGGAGAGGAACCCCATGCCCGGTTTCCCGGCCACCGCGGGCCGAATAGCCTCGGTCACCGCCCTCACGGCACTCGCCGTCCTTCTGCCCCCGGCCGCGGCGAGCGCCCTGCCGGCCGGCTCCGTACCGTCCGGACCGGCCCTGGCGGGCAAACCGGAGGGCCCGGTCGAGAGCGCGCTCTCCGTCGGCGCGACGGGGATCGTCGCGGCGGCGGGAACGATCTACATAGTCCGGCGGCACGAACGCCGGCAGCGCCGCCGCCGCTGACCGGAGGGCCCGGCCGGGCTCGCGCCCCCGCGCGGCTGCGGTCCGCTCGAACCGGTCGCGGGCATCGCCTCGTACGAATCGCGCACCCCGGCGGCCGGGCTCCCGCTCGACGAGGGGCCGCGGCCCCTCGAAGCGCCTGCGGGAAGGCAACCGGCACGGCCCGGGCGAACGAGCCGGAGGCCCTCCGGCTCCCGCGGCACGCACCGTGACACGTATCCCGTCCGCCGCACCGGACACGGCAGGTGCCGTCGGCGCGGGCGGCCGGGACACGGGAAGGCACCAGAGGGCCCGCCCGGCACCGGAAGCCACCGGCGGACCCGCCCGGCACCGGAAACAGGAGCGGGCCCCCACAGGGCGGCGGGGCTACAGGCCGCCGCCCCCCATGTGCGGGCCGCAGGCCGTCAGGCCGCCAGGCCCTTGTCGCGCGGGCCCTCCGCCCGCGGCTCGGGGATGCCCAGCGGCTCGGCGCGGCCGTTCGACGGGTCCTCCGGCGCCAGCTTGGACCGCACCATCCAGCGGCCCTTCGCGGATCCGGCGATCGCCCTGGTCACCGGGGTCAGCAGTAGTTGGGCGAGGGGGGCGAGCAGCAGCGTCACCGCCGTACCGAGGGCGAAGCCGCCCACCACGTCGGTGGGGTAGTGGACACCCATGTAGATACGGAGGAAGCCCTCGGCGAAGGCCAGGCCCAGCGCGGCCCAGCCGAGCTTGCGGTGGGCGAGGAAGATACCGACGGCGATCGCCATCGCCATCGTCGAGTGGTCGCTGACGAACGAGTAGTCCGTCTTGCCCTGGACCAGGACCTCCAGCGACTTGTCGTGCACGAACGGCCGCGGCCGCTCCACGAACCCGCGGATCGGAATGTTGATCACCAGGGCGACGGCGGCCGCCAGCGGCGCCCAGACGAGCGCGGCGAACCCGGCGACCGAGTCCTCCGTCGTCCCGCGCTTGCGGACGGACCACCATGCCCAGAGGCCGACGGCGACGAGCCCGAGCATGATCCCGTACTCGCCGACGAAGCCCATGATGCGGTCGAACCACGGCGGCGCGGCCTTCGCCAGACCGTTGATGTCGTGGAGCAGGCCGACATCGGCCCCCGCGGCCCCTCCCGACTCCGCCAGGGACACCGTCCCCACCGAACCCGTCTCCGACGCCGCCGGGGATACCCCTGTGGCGAGTCCAGCCATCTGCTGCGGCCCCTTGCCTTCCATCGGCCCTTCTTCGGCCTCGATTGCCCTGTCGTCGACGGCGGCGCGCCCGCGCACGGCGCCCTGCCGTCTGCCCCCGTGCCCCGTTGTCCGGCGGTCCGCCGGGCGGTGCGCGTGGCGCACGCCGCCCTCCGGCGGGGCGGCGAGTGATGATCACCGCCCGTCCGGTTCCGACGCCCGCCCGGGCGGTGCCGGTTCCGGCTCCGGTGTCCGCCGGTGCCGTACGGCCGCCGCCCGGCCTCCGTACAGTCTCCGTGCAGTTCCGTACGGCCGCCGCACTGGCTCCGTACGGTCGCTGTACGGGCTCCGTACGGATCGCCCACCGCGGCCGGCCGGCGTCCGCCCGGTCGCCCCGGCGGCTCCGTTCAGGGAACGGCCCGCCGGGCGCGGGCGTTCCGCCCGCTACCGAACGATCACCATGACGTTATCGAAGAGAAACACGTCATCGCAGCTCAGTGCGGTCGCCCGGGCTCCCGGGCGGGCTTCCCCGGCCGCCGTGGCCGGGGTGTTTCGGCCAGGCTCCCCGGGGCGCGTCCGGAGGTCCGGGAGCGCGCGGAGGGCGGTCGGGGTGGTGCGTCAGGCGGACGGCGGATGCTTCGGCAGCGATTTCGCGCCATCCTCCGTCACTCTGGTCGCCCCGAAGTAGTCCGGGGTGTCGATCTTGTCGAACCGGATCACGGCGCCGGGCCTCGGCGCGTTGATCATGTATCCGCCTCCGACGTAGATGCCCACGTGCCGGATGGCCCGCGAGTTGGTGAGGTCGTCCGAGAAGAAGACCAGGTCGCCGGGGAGCAGCTCGTCCCGGGAGGGATGCGGTCCCGCGTTGTACTGGTCGTTCGCCACCCGCGGCAGGTCGATCCCGACGGTCCGGAACGCGGCCTGGCTCAGGCCCGAGCAGTCGAACCGCCCGCCGTGCTCGGGGGTGCCGTTGCCGCCCCACAGATACTTGGTGCCGAGCTGCTGCTGGGCGAAGTTGATGGCGCCCGCCGCCTGCCGGGACGGGTCGACCCTGCCGACCGGGCGGGCGAAGCTCTTCTCCAGCGTACGGATGATCCGCACGTAGTTCTGCGTCTCCTTGTACGGCGGCACCCCGCCGTACCGGATGACCGCGTACGCACCGGCGTTGTACGCGGCGAGCATGTTGTTCGTCTGGTCCCCGGGGACCTTCTTCACGTATCCCGCGACCTTGCAGTCGTAGGTCGCGGCGGAGGGGATCGCGTCGGCGGGGTCCCAGACGTCCCGGTCGCCGTCGCCGTCGCCGTCCACTCCGTGCGCGGCCCAGGTGCCCGGGATGAACTGGGCGATGCCCTGCGCGGCCGCATGGCTCTGGGCCCGCGGGTTCCAGCCGGACTCCTGGTAGAGCTGGGCGGCCAGCAGCGCCGGGTTGATGGCCGGGCAGAGGTTGCCCCACTTCTGGACGAGGCCCTGATAGCGGGCCGGCACCGCGCCCTTGGCGAGGCCCACGGCCCGGCCGGAGCCGGAGCCGGTGGCTCCGGCGGCGAGCGAGTACGTACCGACGACGAGCAGGGCGAGGAAGGCCAGGCATCCCCCGACGGAGATACCGGCGACGAGCCACGCCTTACGCACCGTCAACCGCCCTCCGCCCGAACCGAGTCCGCCGAGCGCCAGTGTAGGCGGGTGACGGCCCGTTCAGGAGGTGGACGCGGACGCGCGCCCGGGCACGGCGGCCCGCGCCTCTGCGCCCGCCGGGGCCCGTCCCCGTACCCCGGCGGTGTCCCGCACCCCGGACCGGGCGGCCCCTCCCTCCCTGCGCTCCCCGTGCGCCCTGTTCCGGCCGCGGCCGCGCCGCCAGCATGGCGGCACACGTGCCCCGGCCCGCCCGAAACGTGAGGAGCGCCCCAAAGGTGGAACAACGACAGTCATTGCCCGGAGTCACGCAGCGTGATACACAGAGTGACGGTACGGGCTCCACTCGATGATCCCGATCCGCTCCACCGCAGGTCAGGGCGGCAGCGATCGGTCATACGTGCGGAGATCGGGTAAAGAGACCCGCCAAGTCGGCATACGCGGGCGGTTTCATCAGCGAAGATAGAGCGATGGCCCATGCCGAGGGGCACGGGCGGCGAAAAACCCGACAGGGGCGGTGAGTTACACATGATCCTGGCAGCCAAAGAAGGCGACATCAACACCATCATCGGCGGCATCGCGCCGAACTGGGGCCCGTTCGGGAGTCTGGGCAGCGAGGCCCGGGTGATGATCGAAGTGGTGATGGCCGTCGCCATTCTCATCTGCCTCGGCATCGCGATCTGGGGCGCGGCCAAACAGCGCATCGGAGCAACGGCACTCCGGGACACCTTCAGCGCCGAGCAGGGCAAGGGTCTGATCGTGGCCGGGCTGACCGGAGTCTTCATCATCGGGTCACTGGGGACCCTGTTCACCATCGTGTACGGGATGGCCGTCTGACCCGACCCGCTCCACCGACCCGTTCCGCCGGCCGACCGAGAGCCCGGACCACCCTCAGAGGTTGCGACCCCCCGATGCCCCTGACGCCCCCGCCGTCCCCGTCGCGCCGGCCGCACCGACCGTTCCGGTCGCGCCCGGCGGGTTCGGCGTACCCGGTCCCGAAGCCCCCGACAACCCCGGTGCATGCGATGTCCCTGATGGACCGTCACCGTCCGGGCCCCGGGATCCGCCGGGGGCCCGGGGAGAAGGCCGCACGATGAACCCCGCCGACGACCACGGCCACGGCTACCGCTCCGGCGACGCACCCGACGACCCCTACGGCGGCTCGGGCCGCACCCGTACCCGGCTGCCCGGCGCCTACGACGACGGCCTGGACGGCGGCGGCGCCCGCCGGCCGGTCCGCCCCTCCCGCTCCCTGATCACGGTCGTCGGGGTCGTGGTCCTGCTGATCGCCGCGATCGCCTTCGCCAACCAGGGCGGCGACGACGGCGACTCCGGGACCGGCGGCGGCTCCGGCGGCGCCAAGGGCATCTCCCCGACCGCCCCCACGGGCACCGCCCCGGTGCAGGGCCGGACCGACGGCATCCCCACCGGGTACGCGCGGGACGCGCAGGGGGCGCAGAGCGCGGCCGCCAACTTCACCGTCGCCCTCGGCTCCGACGGTATGTACGACAAGGACCGGCGGGCCCGGATCGTACGGACCGTGTACGCGTCCGACGTCGCCGAGGCCCGCCGGGCCGACCTCGACAAGGCGTACTCCCGCAAGGAACTCCTCTCCGGCATCGGGCTCGGCCCCGACGGCACCCCGCCGGAGGGCATGACCTTCGTGACCCGGCACAGCCCCGTGGGCACCAAGGTGGAGAGCGCCGGCCAGAACGCGGCCACGGTCTCCGTCTGGTATTCGGCCCTGTTCGGACTGGCCGGCGAGAACTCCCGTAACCCCGTCACCGAGAGCTGGTACACCAGCACCCTCCAGCTCCGCTGGGCCGGCGGCGACTGGAAGATCGTGAGCCACACCCAGAAGGACGGTCCGGTACCGGTCGGCCGCGACCAGACCGCTTCCGGCTCCCAGGAGATGGCGGATGCCGTCCAGCAGTTCGGAGGGTTCACCTATGCCCGCTAATCGCCGCGGCGCACTCCCGGGCAGGCTCCCGGGAGCACTCCCCGCCGCCCTCACGGTCACCGCCGCCCTGACGGCCCTGCAGACCGCGGCCGTTCTGCTGGCCACCCCGGCCGCGGCCGAACCGACCCCGCGGCCCAGCACCTCCGGGAATCCGGACTGCGCCATGCTCAGCGGCCCCTCCAAGGCCCGCTGCGAAGGCGGCGAAGGCGCCGGCACCACCTCCACCCCCGGTGATGTCGTCGACTCCCCCCTCATGATCCTCGGGCGCGGCTGTGCCGAAGCCGCCGCGTGGACCGTGGACACCCTCGCCAAGGCCGTGAAGTCCACCGCCACCGTCGACTTCACCAACACCACCTTCCTCTCCCAGTACGCCGTCGTCTTCGCCGCCGCCACCGTCCTCACCCTGATCATCTGGCTGCTGGCGGTCGCCAAGCGCGCCATCCGCGGCGTTCCCCTGATGACCGCGATCTCCGAGGCCGTCGGCTTCCTCTGGCTCACCGTCCTCGCCTCCGCCTTCACCCCGCTGCTCCTCTACACACTGGTCTCGGCCACCGACGCCATCTCCGAGGTCATCGCGGGCGGCACCAAGGACGAGACCGAGCAGTTCTTCGGCTCCTTCTCCCAGGCGCTGAAGCAGGGCAACGACATCGGCGGCGGCCCGATCATGCTGATCGTGGTCTCGATGGTCACGATCCTGGCCGCCGGGGTGCTCTATCTGGAGCTGTTCATCCGGGCCGTCCTGCTGTACGTCGGCGCCCTCCTCGGCGTCGTCGTCTACTCCGGTCTCGTCGACAAGAACATGTGGGGCCACGTCCGCCGCTGGGCCGGGCTGATGATCGCGATCATCCTGGTCAAACCGGTCATCCTGATCGTCCTCGGGCTGGCCGGCGCCCTCGCGGGCGACGACGGCCCCGACGCCTTCTCCGCCGTCGTCTCCGGACTGGCCATCGTGATCCTGGCGATCGTCGCCTCCGCGATGATCTACCGCTTCGTCCCCGGCTTCGGCGACGAGATCGTGGCCGCCCGCAACAACCGGCTCCAGGGCGGCGTCGAGAACCGCGCCGCCGCCGTCATCAGCTCCCCCGCCGCCCTGGTCTCCCAGGGCATCAAGACCCACAGCGCCCGCAGCACCCCCGGCGGCGAGAGCTCCGGCGGTGCCGCGGCCCGGCCCGCGAACCCCGTCGGCGGCGGAGTCGCCGCCCACGGCAGCCGCCCCACCGGCGGCGGTACGGGCGGGGCCGCCGCGCCCGCGCCCCGTAGCAGCGCACCCAGCACCAACACCCCGCACACCAACCGCACCAGCAACAACACCGGCACAGGAGGTGGAGGGCGTTGACCACCCAGTCCCATCCCATCGCGCCCCGCCGCACGTATCTCATCGGCCGGGCCCGGCCGAACGCGATCATCGGCAAGAACCGCGAGACCGGCGAGATCGCCCTGATCATCGCCGGTGCGTTCCTCGGCATGATGAGCGGACTGCTGGTCCCCTATCTCGTCCCGCGGATCGCCCTGCTGATGGGCTTTCCGCTGATCGCGCTCGCCGCCGTCTACCTCCCGTACAAACACCGCACCTTCTACCGCTGGTTCGAGATCAACCGCAGCTTCAAGCGGACCCTGCGCTCGAACACGGTCTACCGTTCGGCGGCCGCCGAGGCCGGCACCCGGCTCGACGGCCGCGAGGTCGAGATCGGCCCGCCCCCCGGTATCGGCCGGATCAGCTGGCTCTCCGCCCCCTTCGGCCCCGACGAGATCGCCGTACTGCTGCACGCCGACCGCCGTACGGTCACCGCCGCCATCGAGATCGAAGGCCCCGGCGTCGGGCTGCGCGACAGCGAGGACCAGGAGGCCCTGGTCGACCGCTTCGGCACCCTCCTCAAGCACGTCGCCAACGGGGACGGCTTCGTCACCCGGATCCAGATGCTGGCCCGCACCCTGCCCGCGGACCCCGACGCCCATGCCAAGGACGTCGCCCAGCGCGGCGACGAACGCTCCCCGGAGTGGCTGCGCGACTCGTACGACCAGCTCCAGTCGATGGTCTCCACCTCCAGCGAGCAGCACCGCGCCTATCTCGTCGCCTGTATGCACTACACCCGCGAACTGGCCGCCGAGGCGCATGCCATGGCCCGGGCCTCCCGCCACACCAACAAGGGCCGCAAGCTCGACAAGGACGCCGGGCTCGCGGTCGTGATGGCCCGTGAGCTGACGGATATCTGCGCCCGGCTCGCCGAGGCCGATATCCGGGTCCGCCAGCCGCTGGGCCAGGGCCGGCTCGCGTCCCTCGTGCACTCGATGTACGACCCGGACCACCCCATCGACCACATCCAGGCCATGACCAAGCGGAACGCCTGGCCCGCGGAGCTGGACGCCATGGAGCCCACCTACCTCCAGGCCAAGACCCGCGAGTCCGCGACCCGCGCCCCCTGGTGCCATGCCACCGCCTGGGTGAAGGAGTGGCCGATGACCCCCGTCGGCGTCAACTTCCTCGCCCCGCTTCTCGTCCACACCCCGGACGTGATCCGTACCGTCGCGGTCACGATGGACCTCGAACCCACCGAGGTCGCCATCGAGCGGATGCTCACCGAGAAGACCAACGACGAGGCCGACGCCAGCCGCGCCGCCAAGATGAACCGCACCGTCGACCCGCGGGACATCGCCGCGCACGGCCGGCTCGACCAGCGGGGCGAAGACCTCGCCTCCGGTGCCGCGGGGGTCAACCTCGTCGGGTACATCACCGTGTCGTCCCGCTCCCCCGAGGCCCTGGCCCGGGACAAGCGGACGATCCGGGCGTCGGCCGGCAAGTCGTATCTGAAGCTGGAGTGGTGCGACCGCGAGCACCACCGGGCCTTTGTGAACACGCTGCCGTTCGCGACCGGCATCCGCCGTTAGGGGCCACTGTGCGAGATCCGCTGTCCAGCGTCACCGAGGCGTTCACCTCGTTCGTCTTCGGCAAGGTCGAGACCACCCGGCTGCCCGTGCGCACCTCGACGGGCCAGGCACAGGCCGTCTATCTCCCGACCGCCGCACCCGGCCTCGGCGACTCCGGCGTGATCATCGGCCGGGAGGTCTACAGCGGCAAGGGCTATATCTACGACCCCTTCCAGCTGTACGGGCAGCAGCTGCCCGCCCCGCACTGGCTGGTCCTCGGCGAGTCCGGCAACGGCAAGTCGGCCCTGGAGAAGACGTACGTCCTGCGGCAGCTCCGGTTCCGGGACCGCCAGGTCGTCGTCCTCGACGCCCAGGGCGAGGACGGTGTCGGCGAGTGGAACCTGGTCGCCGAGCAGGTGGGCATCACCCCCATCCGGCTCGACCCGATGACCGCGCTCGACGGCGGGATCCGGCTCAATCCGCTGGACCCGGCGATCACCACCACCGGCCAGCTGGCCCTGCTGCGGACCATCATCGAGGTGGCCATGGGCCACGGCCTCGACGAGCGCTCCGGCTTCGCGCTGAAGGTGGCCCACGCCTATGTCAACGAGACCATCACCGACCGGCAGCCCGTCCTCACCGACATCGTGGAGCAGTTGCGCCACCCGGAGGCCGAGTCCGCCGAGTCCATGAACGTCGACATAGACGACGTACGGGCCTGGGGCCTCGATGTCGCCCTGGTCCTCGACCGGCTCGTCGACGGCGATCTGCGCGGCATGTTCGACGGCCCGACGACGGTCGGCATCGACCTCGACGCCCCGCTCATCGTCTTCGACCTCTCCCATATCGACCGCAACTCGATCGCCATGCCGATCCTGATGGCGATCGTCGGGGTCTGGCTGGAGCACACCTGGATCAGGCCCGACCGGAAGAAGCGCATCTTCCTGGTCGAGGAGGCCTGGCACATCATCAACAGCCCCTTCGTGGCCCAGTTGTTCCAGCGGCTGCTGAAGTTCGGCCGCCGGCTCGGCCTCTCCTTCGTGGCCGTCGTCCACCATCTCTCCGACGTGGTGGACGGCGCGGCCGCCAAGGAGGCCGCGGCGATCCTGAAGATGGCCTCCACCCGGACCATCTACGCCCAGAAAGCGGACGAGGCACGGGCCACCGGGACGGTCCTCGGACTGCCCCGCTGGGCGGTCGAGATCATCCCGACCCTCACCCCCGGTATCGCCGTCTGGGACGTCAACGGCAATGTCCAGGTCGTCAAACACCTGGTCACCGAGGCCGAACGGCCGCTGGTCTTCACCGACCGGGCCATGACGGAGTCGTCCCGGCCACTGCCCGAGGAGATCGAAGCCGCGGAGTGGGAGGCGGAGCAGCGGGCGGAGCTGATGGAACGGCGGCGCAGGCAGTACGACGAGAACGCGTCCTCCGAGTCGACGGTGGCCTGAGGTGCGGCACGACCCCCGGCACGGCCCCGGCGGACACCACGGCCAACACGGCCACCACGGCCCGCCCGGCCGCCGCGCCGGCGGCGGGGTGCCCGACGGACTGCTGGCCGGGATCCTCGCGATGGCGGCCGCCGCGCTCTTCCTGGTCTGGACGTCGACCGGGCTCGCGGGACTGCTGGCGCACGGCTCCTGGCCCTCGGGGGTCTCCTTCACCCGGGCCCCCCGGGCGCTGCGGTCGCTGATCGGCGCGCCGGACGAACTGCCCGCGGCCTGGCCCTCGACCCCGCCGGGCGAGCTGTCCGGATACGGACTGTTCTGGGGCCTGGTCATCGGCCAGGTCATGATCCTGGCCGTACTGGCCGTGTTCACCGTCGGCACCCTGGCCCGCTGGAAGGCGGTCCGCCGGGCCCGCGCCGCGGAAGCGGCGGACCGGCGGCACGCGCAGTGGGACGACGAGCGGGGCGGGCGACAGCACGGGCCGTGGGACGACGGGCAGCGGCACGCGCGGTGGGACGAGAAGCGGGACGGACAGCGCGACGGGCGGCGGCAAGGACCGCGGAGTCCGTACGCGTACGAGGACACCGCCCCGCCCCCCGCGCCGCGGTCCGCCGCCCCCGGCCCGGTACCGCCCGCGAGCCGCTTCGACCCACCGGACCCCCTCCCCGAACCCCGCCGGGAAACCGGAGCAACGGCACCCGGACCGGCGCATGAACCGGCACAGGGACCGGGACACGGACGGGAACTCGGACCGGAACTCGGATCCGCGGCCGCACCGCCCCGCGAACCCGCGGTACCGGCGGTACCGGCACCCGCGGTGTCCGGGGAGCCCCCCGCCACCGCCCGGGAAGCCGCCGTTCCGTCCCCCCGCCCCGCGCCCGCCGTCTTCTTCGGCGGCCCCGAGGCCCGCCGCCCCACCGCGCTCAAGGCCGCCCGGGACGCCGAGGGCCCCCTGCTGGTGGTCACCTCCGACCCGGCGCTCTGGGCCGAGACCAAGGACGCCCGGGCCAAGCTGGGCCCCGTCCTCGTCTACGACCCCGGCCACCTCTGCGACACCCCCGCCCGGCTCCACTGGTCCCCCACCGCACGCTGCGAGGACGCCCCCACCGCCCGGGACCGGGCCGCCGCCCTGCTCGCGCCCGTCCGGCCGCACGCCCGGATCGACGCGGCCATGGCCGATACCGCGGAGACCCTCCTCCACTGCTGGCTGCACGCCGCGGCCGTCGACGGCCGCCCGTTCAAGCAGGTGCACCGCTGGGCCCAGGGCATCAACACCCAGGAGTCCGTCAAAATCCTGCGCACCCACACCAAGGCGGCCGCGGGGCTGGCCGGACTGCTGGAGGCCGCGCTCACCGCGCACCCGGAGCGCCGCGAGATCGCCCAGCAACTGGTCGCCCGCGCCCTGTCGTCGCTCTCGTCCATCCATATCCGCGAGGCATGCACTCCCAACCGAACTGATGCCCTCGCCTTGGAATCATTTATCAACGAGGGGGGAACCCTCTATCTGGTGGGCGAACCTCAGGAGGATCCGAGGGCCCACCCCGGAGCGATGCCACTGCTGACGGCACTGGCTTCAGACGTGGTCGAGCACGGCCGCCGCATGGCCGCACGGTCATCCGCCGGCCGGCTCGACCCACCACTCACCCTTGTTCTCGACGACGCGGCGGCCGTCGCCCCGCTCCCCGGACTGCCCGCCCTGCTCGCCTCGGGCCCGGCCGCCGGGCTGCCCGCCCATGTGCTGCTCCGCTCCCCCGAGCAGGCCAGATCCCGCTGGCAGGACCCGCTCCCCCGCTGACCGCCCCGCAGCCCCGGCGGGCGGGCCCTCGGGGCCGCCGTAGTACCGGGGTTGTACGCCACCGTCCCGGATGCCGTCCACGGTCGGACGATCCACGGCCGCCCGCGGAGCACGATCGTGCACATGATCGAAGCCCAGGGACTCACCAAGCGGTACGGCGGCGGCCGTTCCCATCCCCATCCGAAGAACCGCACCCGCCCACGCACCAAGACCGTCGTCGACGACCTCAGCTTCACCGTCCGCCCCGGCAGTGTCACCGGCTTCCTCGGCCCCAACGGCGCGGGCAAGTCCACCACGATGCGCATGATCCTCGGCCTGGACGCGCCCACCGCGGGCCGGGCCACCGTCGGCGGCCGGGCCTACGCCGCCCACCCGGCCCCTCTCACCGAGGTCGGCGCCCTCCTCGAAGCCCGCTCCGTCCACCCCGGCCGCAGCGCCCGCAACCATCTGACCGCCCTCGCCCACACCCATGGCATCCCCGGCGGCCGGGTCACCGAAGTCCTCGGCCTCACCGGTCTCACCGAGGTCGCCGACCGGCGCGTCAAAGGCTTCAGCCTCGGTATGGGCCAGCGCCTGGGCATCGCCGCCGCCCTGCTCGGCGATCCGGCGACCGTCGTCCTCGACGAACCGGTCAACGGCCTCGACCCCGAAGGCGTCCTGTGGATCCGGAATCTGCTGAAGTCCCTGGCGGCCGAGGGCCGTACCGTCCTCGTCTCCTCCCATCTGATGAGCGAGACGGCGCTGACCGCCGACCATCTCGTGATCATCGGCCGGGGCCGGCTGCTGGCCGACACCACGGTCGCCGACTTCGTCCGCTCGGCCGGGACGGACACGGTGAAGGTGGTCTCCCCGGCGGCGGGCCGGCTGGCGGAGCTGCTCGCGGGCCCGGGGATCCGGATCTCCTCGGACACCCCGGGGACGCTGACCGTCCGGGGCACGGACGCGGAGCGGATCGGCCGTACGGCCGCCGCGCACTCCCTCCCGCTGTACGAACTCACCCCGCAGGCAGCCTCCCTGGAGCAGGCGTTCATGGACCTCACCCGAACCGCCGTCGAGTACCGGACCGCCGTCGAATCCCGGGCGGGCACCCCGGACGCCGTACCCGCCGCCGCCCCGGAAGGGATCACCGCATGAGCACCACCGGCACCACCGCAACCGGCCCGTACCGTCTCAGCTACCCCGGTGTCCTGCGCGCCGAGTGGCACAAGCTGTGGACGGTCCGCTCCACCTGGATCACCCTGCTGACCGCCGTCGTCGTCACCGTCGGCCTCGGGGTGGCCATCGGCGCCACCTACGAGAGCGGCGGCGACGACGCCGATATGGACATCGTCTTCCTGACCCTGGTCGGCTTCCAGTTCGCCCTGATCGCCCTTGCCGTCCTCGGCATCCTGGTCACCGCCGGGGAGCATTCGACGGGCCAGGTCCGCTCCACGCTGACCGCGGTGCCCCGCCGTACGCCGGTGCTGTGGGCGAAGACCGCCGTCTTCGGGGCGGTGACCCTCGCCACCACCCTGGCCGCCACCTTCACCACCTTCTTCGCCGCCCAGGCGTTCTACAGCGGTACCGACCAGGCCGCGTCCCTCGGCGATCCGGGCATTCTGCGCGCCCTCCTCGGCAGCGCCGCCGGACTGACCCTGATGGCCGTGACCGCCCTGGGCATCGGAGCCCTCCTGCGCTCCGTCCCGGGCGCCATCGGCGGTTTCATCGGACTGGTGCTGATCCTGCCCGGCGTACTGGCGATGCTGCCGTACGACGCCACCGGCGAACTCGTCGACTACTTCCCGGCCGAGGCGTTCGCCGCCCTCAACAGCGCCCAGCCGGTGGCCGGAGCGGCCTCGCCCGGGGCCGCCCTGCTCGCCCTCGTCCTGTGGGCCGCGGTCTTCCTGGCCGGGGCGGCGGCGCTGCTGAAGCGGCGTGACGTATGACCCGTCGCCGTACGAGGATGGCGGGGTGACGGGGGAACAGGGGACGGCAGAGCACCTACCGGACCGGATACGAGCCCGGCTACGGGGCCGGAGCGGCGCACGCCGCCCGGCCCCCGCGGGCCCCGCCCCCGCGGATCCGGAGCAGACAGGCCCGGAGCGTGCGGATCCGGAGCGTACGGGCGGGGAGCAGACGGGCAGCCGGCATCCGGTCACCCACCTCCTGATCCGCCTCACCGACCGGATCCGGTCCTTCGACGTCCGCCGCCCCTGGGTCTGGGACACCACGGTCACCGGCTTCTGGCTGACGGCCGCCCTCGTCGACATCAGCAGCGGCGGCTGGCGCCGGATCCCGGGCAACAACGACGCCGTCCCGCTCTGGCTGGTCGTGGCGATGTCCGTCGGTTTCGCAGCACCCCTGCTGATCCGCCGCAGCCGCCCGCTCGGGGCACTGCTGCTGATCCTCCCGTTCCTCCTCGTCAACGCCTGGACGGGCGCCCGGCTCCAGTCCTCGCTCCTCCAGATGATCGTCTTCTACGGCATCGCCCTGCGGCTGCCGCTGCGGACGCTGGTCCCGGTGCTGGGACTGCTCTCGGTACCGCTGGCGATCGGCGCCGTACGGTACCCGGTGGAGAGCTGGGATCAGACGATCGTGCCGCCGCTGTACGCCCTCTGCATGGTCGCCCTGCTCGGTATCGCCGTCCGCTCCCGCAAGGAGTACACCGCCTCCCTGGTGGAACGCGCCCGGCGGCTGGAAATCGAGCGGGACCAGCAGGCGCGGCTCGCGACCGCGGCCGAACGCACCCGGATCGCCCGGGAGATGCACGACATCATCGGCCACAACCTCTCGGTGATCACCGGCCTCGCGGACGGCGGCCGCTATGCGGCGGCCGGCTCCCCCGAACGGGCCGTCCAGGCCCTCGACGCGATCGCCGCCACCAGCCGCACCGCACTGACCGATCTGCGCCGGCTGCTGGGGGTGCTGCGCGAGGACGAAGCGGGTACGGACTCTCCCGGCGGGCCCGGCGGCGAACGGGCGCCGCAGCCCGCGCTCGGCGATCTCGACGGGCTGATCGACGGGGTCCGCGCGGCCGGGCTCCCGGTCCGTACGACCGTACGCGGCGGCGCCGTCCCGCTCTCCCCCGGACAGCAGCTCACGGTCTACCGGATCGTGCAGGAGGCCCTGACCAACACCCTCAAGCACACACCCCCGGGCACCACGGCCGCGGTGGACCTGGCGCACGCCCCCGGATTCCTCACGGTCACCGTCACCGATACCGGCCCGGCCACCGCGCCGGGCCCGCGGGGCGAGGGCCGGGGCCTCACCGGAATGCGGGAACGCGCGGCGCTCTACGACGGCGCGCTCGAAGCCGCCCCGCTCCCGGCCGGCGGCTGGCGTGTCCGCCTCCGGCTTCCCGTCCCCCTCCCCGCGAAGGCCTCCGAATGACCACCGTGCTCATCACCGACGACCAGCCCATGCAGCGGTTCGGCTTCCGCATGCTGCTGGAGAGCCAGGACGATATGACCGTCGTCGGCGAGGCCGCGAACGGCACCGAGGCCGTCCGGATGGCAGCCGGTCTCCACCCCGATGTGGTGCTGATGGACATCCGGATGCCGGGCCTGGACGGTATCGAGGCGACCCGCAGGATCGTGGCCACCGGCGACCGCACCCGCATCCTGATCATGACGACGTTCGACCTGGACGAGTACGCGTACGACGCCCTGCGCTCGGGCGCCTCGGGATTCCTCATCAAGGACGCCTATCCGGAGGAGCTGCTCGCCGGGATCCGCGCGGTGGCCTCCGGGGACGCCGTGGTCGCGCCGAGTCTCACCCGCCGGCTGCTGGACGCCTACGCCCACCGGCTGCCGTCCGGTGCCGCCCGCACGGGCGGTGCGGAAGCCTCCGATCCCCGGCTCTCCGCCCTCACGGAACGGGAGCGGGAAATCCTCACGGTCGTCGGCCGCGGCTGGACGAATACGGAGATCGCCACCCGGTTCCAACTGGCCGAGTCGACGGTGAAGACCCATGTCTCCCGCATTCTGGCGAAGACGGGCGCCCGCCACCGGGTCCAGGCCGTCATCC
This sequence comes from Streptomyces sp. NPDC003691, assembly GCF_053981115.1. Classification (NCBI taxonomy): domain Bacteria; kingdom Bacillati; phylum Actinomycetota; class Actinomycetes; order Kitasatosporales; family Streptomycetaceae; genus Streptomyces; species Streptomyces sp. NPDC003691. The sequence continues at coordinate 109,371 of NZ_JBSFNQ010000017.1, forward strand.
TGGCCTACGACACCGGGCTGGTCCGCCCCCAGTGACCGGGGGCGGGTTTCTCCCCGCTTCTCCCCGGAAATGCAGAAAGGCCCCGCACCAAGGTGCGGGGCCTTCCCGGAAAAGTTGTTCGGCGGCGTCCTACTCTCCCACAGGGTCCCCCCTGCAGTACCATCGGCGCTGAAAGGCTTAGCTTCCGGGTTCGGAATGTAACCGGGCGTTTCCCTAACGCAATGACCACCGAAACACTATGAAACAATCAAACCTGCCGGACAGGTCGTTGCCTCAGAACTAACACAGTGGACGCGAGCAAATATGGACAAGCCCTCGGCCTATTAGTACCGGTCACCTCCACCAGTTACCTGGCTTC